>NZ_JBQDAA010000040.1:0-14638 GCF_052089545.1 Tissierella sp.
AAGTCTTTAAATTTATAGTATCAATTCCGAGAATTGTTTCTAAGAAATGGATTAAAAGTGTAACATAATATATAAATATAAAATACCCTTCACAGCTGTGAAGGGTATTTTATATTTATGGGTATAGTTATTATATAAGATGCTTATTTAGTCTCAAATGCTATTCCTAATGTATTTGGACCACAATGACTTGATATGGTACAAGATGCAGTAGTTATATGAATATTTTTAAAATCAATACAATCTAAAACTGTATCCTTAGCAATTTGAATATATTTATCATCAATTCCAGAGTGAACAATAAACATACGCTCATTATTTATATTATCATAAGTAGATAATTTGTTTTTAATATATTTTACTATAACCTTTTCGATAGAACCTTTGTATTTACTACCCACTCCCATAGAGCCAGAGCTGTTATCGACATTTATAACGGGTTTTATTTTTAATAGGTTTGAACCAAAGGATGCAACTTTAGAACATCTACCACCAGCATATAGAAAATCAAGGGTGTCTAAAACAAAGCTCATATGTATATTTTTTCTATGTTCTTTTAATTTGTCGCTAATTTCTCTTGCTGAATATCCTTCTTGGATTAAATCAGCAGCCTTTAAAACTAAGAGTCCAGATCCTGTAGATAAATTTTGAGAGTCTATAGGGTAAACACCTTCGAGTTCATTGGCAGCCAATCGACAGTTATTATATGCGCTTGTAAGTGAACTTCCAAGATTTATATGTATAACATCATAACCATCAGCCACTAAGGGCTTAAAATAATTGTAATACTCTGAGACATTTATAGTTGAAGTTTTTGGAAGTATCTTATCTCTTTCATATATTTTATATATGTCATTTGGAGTAATATCAATATTATCTTTATAGGATTTTTCGCCTATATTAATTGTATAAGGATATACTTTTGTATGGTAAAAATTAATGAGTTCGTTGTTTAAATCACAAGTACTATCAATACTTAAAACTATTTTTTGCATTTTAATTTTCCTTTCTAATATTGATATAATGTTATTTTATATTAATAGGTTTACATATAAAATTAATATTATCCGATATAGATATAATTGTCAATTAGAATTGAAAATTATGGAGGATAATTTTTAAATTAAAGTGTAAAATTAGAGGAAGAAAATAGAAATAATTATAAATAATATTTCTATATAAAAGTATTGCATTTATTTTAAATGTGTTGTACTATATACTTATTAGGGCAACACATTGGAAGGGGATGGTAAATTGCACCTATTAGATATATATATTATTTCTGATTCAATGGGTGAAACTGGCGCCTTAGTTGCAAAGTCGGCTATATCTCAATTTAAAACTCAAGACTATAGAATAAAAAGATTTCCATATATTCATAAAATAGATGAGTTAAAAACTATTCTTGGAAAAGCTTCTTTAAAACCAAATACTATCATAGTATATACTTTAGTAGAAAAAAAGTTAGCAAATTATCTTGAGGAATATACGAGTAAAGCAGGTATATTATCGATAGATATAATGAACCCCATAATAGAAGCTTTAGAAGAAAAATTGGAATCTGCACCATCTAGAGAGCCAGGCATTATAAGAAAATTAGATGATGATTATTTTAGTAGAGTAGCAGCAATAGAATTTGCCGTAAAGTACGATGATGGTAAAGATCCTGAAGGATTTCATCAAGCTGAAATTGTACTTGCTGGAGTTTCAAGAACTTCAAAAACACCACTTTCTATGTATTTAGCAAATAAAAATATTAAAGTTGCAAATATTCCTCTAGTATTAGAGGTACCACCACCAAAAGCTTTGTTTGAGATACCATCAACAAAGGTTATTGGCCTTACCAATAGCCCCGAAAAGCTTAATGAAATAAGAGAAGAAAGACTTAAGTCATTAGGACTTGGAAGAGGTTCATCTTACGCCACATATGAAAGAATTTTAGATGAATTAGAATATGCTGAAAGAATAATGAAAAAAATAGGTTGTCCTATAATAGATGTTTCAAATAAAGCTATAGAAGAGACAGCTGATATAATTTTAAATTTTGCTTTTAAAAACTCTATAAGTTTTAATCTTTTATAAAACTATAAATCAAGGAGGTATATGTGTGAGAGAAAAGTATATATACGATTTTAAAGAAGGTTCAAAAGAAATGAAAAACTTGCTTGGAGGAAAAGGTGCAAATCTAGCCGAGATGACTAATGAAGGACTTCCAGTTCCTCAAGGTTTTGCAATTACAACTGAAAGTTGTAGTAGGTTTTTTAAAGAAGGAGAAATACTTTGGGATAGTTTAAAAGAAGAAATGAATCTTCATTTAAAAAATCTAGAAAAAAGTGTTGGAAAAAGTTTTTCTGATAAGGAAAATCCACTTCTAGTTTCAGTTCGTTCAGGTGCAGTTATTTCCATGCCAGGAATGATGGATACTATACTTAACTTAGGACTTAATGATATTTCAGTAAAAGGAGTGGCTAAATCTACTGAAAATGAGAGATTTGCATATGATAGCTATAGAAGATTTATTCAAATGTTTTCAGATGTAGCTATGGGTATTCCAAAAGTAAGATTCGACCATTTACTTGAAAAATTAAAGGAAGAAAAAAATGTTGAACAAGACACACAACTAGATGCAAATGACTTAAAAGAATTAGTTGAAAGATATAAAAAGGTTTATCTAGACGAAATAGGAAAGGAATTTCCACAAGAACCTTTACAACAATTAGAAATTGCAGTAAGTGCAGTATTTAAATCATGGAAAAACCCAAGAGCGGTTATTTATAGAAAGCTAAATGATATACCAGAAGATTTAGGTACAGCAGTAAGTGTACAATCTATGGTATTTGGAAACATGGGCGAAACATCAGGAACGGGAGTTGCATTTACGAGAAACCCTGCAACTGGAGAAAATGCCCTATACGGTGAGTACTTAATGAATGCACAAGGTGAAGATGTTGTTGCTGGTATCAGAACACCAGAACCTATCTCACATTTAGAAGATATTATGCCAGATGTATATAATGAGTTTGTAAAATATACTCATATCTTGGAAAAACACTATAAAGATATGCAAGATATAGAATTTACCATTGAAAATGGAAAACTATATATACTTCAAACTAGAACAGGTAAAAGAACTATAGAAGCAGCTATAAGAGTAGCTGTTGAATTAGTAAAAGAAGGATTAATCACAAAAGAAGAAGCAGTAAATAGAATAGATCCAAAACAGCTTGATCAAATACTTCACCCTACTTTTGAGAAAAAATTACAAGAAACTGAGATCATTGCTAGAGGACTTGGAGCATCACCTGGAGCAGCTTCAGGTAAAGTATACTTTAATGCTGAAGATGTAGTAGCTGCAAAGCAAAAAGGTGAAAAGTCTATCCTAGTAAGAGGTGAAACATCTCCTGAAGATATAGAGGGTATGATATCAGCAGAAGGTATCCTTACATCAAGAGGAGGAATGACATCACATGCAGCAGTAGTTGCAAGAGGTATGGGGAAATGCTGTATTGCAGGCTGTAGTGAAGTTAGAATAGATGAAGAAGCAGGAACAATGAAAGCTGGAAATAAAGTAATAAAAGAAGGAGAATATATATCCTTAGATGGTAATACAGGTATAGTTTATCTTGGGGAGATAGATAAAGTACTACCTACTTTAAGTGGAAACTTTGAAGAATTTATGGGATTTGTAGATGAATTAAGAACTATGAAAGTAAGAGTAAATGCAGATAATCCTAGAGACTCTCAACAAGGTGTAGACTTTGGAGCGGAAGGTATAGGTCTTTGTAGAACAGAGCATATGTTCTTTGGAGAAGGAAGAATATTTTCAGTTAGAAAAATGATAATGGCAAATACTGCAGAAGAAAGAAAAGCAGCACTTGATGAACTACTTCCTGTTCAAAGAAAAGACTTTTATGAAATATATAAGGTTATGGGAGATAGACCTGTAACTATAAGATTTTTAGATCCACCACTACATGAATTTATTCCTACTAGAAAAGAAGATATAGAAGAAATAGCTGAAGCTATGAATATTTCATTTGAGGATTTAGAAGATAGAATAGAAGAACTTCAAGAATTTAACCCTATGTTAGGTCATAGAGGATGTAGACTTGCAATAACTTATCCTGAAATTTATAGAATGCAAGTAAGAGCTATTATAGAGGCAGCTATAGATATAAAAGAAGAAGGTTATGAAAACATATTACCTGAGATAATGGTTCCTTTAGCAGGCCATGTAAAAGAATTAGAATATGTTAAAAAAGAACTTTTAGAAGAAATAGAAGAAGTCTTTAAAGAAAGAAACAATAAAGTAGAATACATGATAGGAACTATGCTAGAAGTACCAAGAGCAGCTATAACTGCTGATGAAATAGCACAAGAAGCAGAGTTCTTCAGCTTTGGAACTAATGATTTAACTCAGATGACTTTTGGATTTTCAAGAGATGACTCTGGAGGATTCTTAAATGAATACCAAGAAAAAGGAATACTAGAAAATGATCCATTTTCAAAGATTGACAGAAAAGGTGTAGGTAGACTTATGGAAATGGCTATAGAAGGTGGTAAAGAAACTAGACCAGATATAAAACTTGGAATATGTGGAGAACACGGCGGAGAACCAAGTTCAGTTGAATTTTGTCATATGATAGGTTTACAATATGTATCATGTTCACCATTTAGAGTTCCTATAGCTAAACTTGCAGCAGCACAAGCAGCAATAAAACATCCACAATAATTGACTAGGTATACACATGAACCTAGACGTATAAGCAAAACTATAGCTAGACTTGCAGTGGGTGTAAAATAGAAGAAGGGTATTATCTCTTAATAGTTTAAGAGATAATACCCTGTTTTGTTAGAAAATTAGGCAGAAGTTGCTAGTAAGTTGGTAATATATTAATAAAATAAAAAGTATATGAAGATATGCTATAATGGATATTAGTAGGAAAATATGAATCTCAGGTGTGTTCAAGAAATTAGGGAAAACGTCCTTCCATGAAAGGAAAAAGCATCTTTCATAAGTCACTCCTTATTTTCCTAATTTCTTCTATCCATAAGTAAGCTTATTGAAGTAATATCAGTAGTAAAGTAGGAAGTAGAAGATTTTGTCATTCTGAGGAGTGTAGCGACGAAGAATCTTTCTTTTAGGGCTTAATTTTAACCATTTTCAATTTGGCGCAATAAGAATAGAGTAAAACTCATACGTAGTTGTAAACATACAAAAAACTTAATCAATGATATAATTTATATAAGGAGCGAGTTGGAATTGGAAGATAAATTAGGAACAGTTTTGATTTTAATATTAGCATTTAGTGCCGGTGCTATATATCATTTTAGAATACGGATAAAATGCATATACCCTGTGAAGCTTACAAAGCCTAGAGCTGTTTTATTAGGAATAATACCTATAGTGTTTATAGGTATGTCTTATTACTTAGCTGAAAATTCTTGGGATAGTTATTTACTTGCAATTTCTGGGAGCATATTTATGGTATCTGGAATATTAGGGGAAGGGATTAGTAAAAAAGGAATTTATTATCGTCCTCTTGGAGCTGGAAGCCAGATAATGAGATTGGCAAAATGGGAAGATATAAAAGATATTAAATTAAATATTAATAAAAACAAACTAGAAAGTTTTAAGTATAAATCTAAATTGAAAGCTTTAACAATATTCCCAGATCAATATTATAACTCAAAAGATATTGATAAAATTGATAAATACATAAAAACACAACAGGCTAAAGAGCACGAGCTCTAAGGCCTGTTTTTACTATAATTATTTTACCATGAAAAACTATTATAATTGATTTTATTTTATCATAAATGTTTACTATTTTTATTAATGGTTGGATGTTGTTTTTAATAATACAACTTAAAATGTTTTATACTTATTAGTTTTGTCTAAATGTGATAAAGTAAATAATAGAAAGAAAAAATTGTAGGCAATAAAATCGATTTTAAATTAGGAGATATATTAGAAGGTCAAATAGTAGATTTTACCCATGAAGGTAAGGGTGTAGTAAAAATAGATAATTTTACTTATTTTGTATTAAGTTGAGTAGTAGGAGATAGAGTAAAGTTTAAAATTACTAAAATAAAAAAGCTTTGGAGAGGGAAAAGTTGTAGTTATAATAGAACTTTCTAAAGATAGGGTAAAACAACAAATAAATTCAGAAGAAGCTGTTAGAGTTATTCCCCTTATAGAGTACGACTATAAAAAAAGGTTGGAATGGAAGAGATAAGGTACAAAAAGATGTAGAAAAATAGCTGGGTTAAAAAATGTAGAGATAAAAGAAATAATTAAAAGTGTTGACAAAAAAGAATTTCAAGAATACCATATGAATATAATCGAATATAATAATTAATAAGAGGGGAGAAAAAATGGATAACTTATTCAAAACGTTAGGCGATGAAAATAGACTAAGAATAATAAACTTACTTCAACAAGGAGAGTTATGTGTTTGTGAAATGGAGATTATTTTAGATACAACTCAATCCAATGTATCCAGACATTTGACTAAACTTAGAAGTGAAAAGATCGTTATTTTTGAAAAGAAATCTCAATGGACATATTATCAGATAAATCCAGAATTTATTGCTAATAATAAACTTTTATATGAATATTTAATAGATGAAATGGATCAAAATGATACGTTTATATTAGATATCAAAAAATTATCAGTATATACAGAAAAGGGTATGAGTTGTGATAATATAGAAGAATTAAATAAAATTAGTTTTAAGTAGACAATATTTAAAATATAAATTAAAAAGGTAGGAGAATTATGGCAAAGAAAGAAATCTCAGTAGGTATTGGTTTTTTTGAAAGGTACCTTACATTATGGGTAGGATTATGTATGATAATTGGTGTTCTTATCGGTGTTTATCTTCCAGGAATACCTGAATTTTTAAGTAACTTCGAATATTCAAATGTTTCAATACCAGTAGCAATTTTAATATGGTTGATGATTTACCCAATGATGTTAAAGGTGGACTTCCATAGCATTGTTTTTCTTTAATGTAGTATTTAAAAACTTCATATCTCCAGAACTTGCAAAAGAATATCTTGCAGGGGCTGTTCTTTTAGGGGCAGCACCATGTACTGCTATGGTATTTGTCTGGAGTCACTTAACTAAGGGAAATCCTGCATATACTCTTGTTCAGGTAGCAACAAATGATCTTATTATTTTAGTAGGATATGTTCCTATAGTTGCATTTTTATTGGGAATGAGTAATATATCAATTCCTTGGAGTACATTATTCTTATCGGTTGTTTTATTTGTGGTTATACCTTTAGCAGCAGGTGTTATTTCAAGAACTGTAATAACTAAAAGTAAAGGATTAAAATATTTTGAGAAAATTTATATTCCTAAATTTAGCAATATAACTATAATTGGGCTATTGTTAACTTTAATAATCATATTTTCTTTCCAAGGACAAATTATTGTTGATAATCCACTTAATATTCTATTAATTGCAATACCACTGATCATTCAGACTTTCTTAATATTTTTTATTGCTTATTTATGGGCAAAAGCTTGGAAGCTACCACACAATGTAGCTGCACCAGCAGGAATGATAGGATCATCAAATTTCTTCGAACTGGCAGTAGCAGTAGCAATATCAATTTTTGGTTTAGGGTCTGGAGCAGCACTTGCAACTGTAGTAGGTGTTTTAGTTGAAGTTCCAGTTATGCTTCAATTGGTTAAGATAGCTAATAATACAAGAGATTGGTTTCCAAGTTCGGTAAAGGATAATTAGAAGGGCAATATTTTTTACATGTAGCATGAATGTAATCGAATGTAATCATGGAAAGGGGGAGATGATAAAATGAAATATAAAGTAGCATTTATATGCGTTCACAATTCATGTAGATCACAAATAGCAGAGGGTCTAGCTAGACATCTAGGTAGTGATGTATTAGAAAGCTACTCAGGAGGGACAGAAGAGTATCCAGAAGTAAAACCTTTAGCGGTTAAGGTTATGGAAGAAATAAGGATATCTATGAATAGTCATTATCCTAAGCTTGTAATAGACATACCACAAGAGGTAGATATACTAATAACCATGGGTTGTGGAGTAGTTTGCCCACTTATTTCTTCCAAACATCAAGAAGATTGGGGCCTTGATGATCCATCTGGAGGAACTATAGAAGAATTTAGAGAAACTAGAAATTTAATAGAAGATAAAGTGAAAAATCTAGTCAAAAGAATAAAAAATAATGAAATTTAGAAAATAAAAGGAGTGTATTATTATGAAAAAAATGATAAATTTTGATCCCGATATGTGTTATTAACAGGGGTTTGTGGACCATCAATTGATGAAAATCTTTTGAGAGTCTCAATTGTATTTAAGGAGAGAAAAGATAGAGTTCTTTTATATGTTTAGAGATACTTCAAAAGTGGTCTATAGTAGCTGAAAACTGAGATAGGATTTTTATGATAATAGCAGCATAGGCAGCAATAAAGTATAAATAAATCGAGTAGGAGATAATTATTTATTTTAATTATCTCCTACTCGATTTATTTATCAACCTTTTTACTTATTTGACAAAAAAAACAATTAATGCTACTATAGTAATCGTTAGTTAGTAGTTACTTACATAGGAGGGGTAGTATGAAAAGACTAAAAAAGAAAGTACGAATGTCCAAAGAAGAGAGAAGAGCCCAAATTATAGATTCTGCCATGAAGTTGTTTGTAGAAAATGGATATAATGCTACTACTACAGCCAGTATAGCTGAGAAGGCAGATATATCTGAGGTAACTTTATTTAGGCATTTCTCTACAAAAGAAGAATTATTTAAGGAAGGGATCGAGCCTATACTAACTTTAAGCCTAGATGATTCTATAATCAAATCAAATAGTATGAAAGCTACTGAAAAATTAAAATATATCTTGAAAGATCGAATTAAATTTGCTTCAAACAATCGTGCAATACTAAAACTAATTTTAATGGAAAATCAGATAAATTCTGAAGTAATAGGTTTTGATTACGTAAATAATACTGTTTCTTTACTAGAAGCATCGATAGAAGAAGCAGGTATAAAACTTAAAAATAAAGAACTTTCTTTGAGGTTATTAATGGGTAGCATCTTATCTTTTTTATATTTCCCAGAAACAGATAAAAAGAAAATTGAAGAGTATATAGATAATCTTGTACTGACAATTAAATAGACGATAGATAGGAGATTTATTAATGAATAAGCTATATGAAAGAATAGGAAAATTAATTGAAAAATCACCATTTAAAGTATTATTTGCTTCTTTAATTATAGGAGCTATTCTAATTTCTGGTGCAGTGAAAGTTAATATGGCTACTGGAAATGATACCTTGGTCCAATCGGATAGTGAAGCTTATATTTCCAACTATGAAATGGAAGAAGAATTTGGTGCTGATGCTATTATGGTCTTGCTGAAAGGAAGGCAAGAAGATCTTTTAAGTCAAAAAAATATAGAGAAGATGTGGAATGTTGAACAACGATTAAAGCACAATGATGATATCTATTCTTTTCTAAGTTCAGCAAGTATTATCCATCAAATGACAGATAAGCAAGGCGAGAAAATGAAAGAGAATCTCCCAGAGATTAGTGATGGACTTGATGAGATGTCTAAAAAATTCATTGAAATAGGAACAGAATTAGCTGGCAAAGATGTTCCAGATCCAGATGAAATCGAATCAAAGTTGGATAATTTAATGGCCAATATAGATCTTGATAGCTTTATGGGAGACCTGTTAGAACAACAAGAATCAGAAATAGCTAAAATGACGAAAGATCTTGGTAAAATGAGTGGTGGGCTAACTGAGATGGGAAATAATTTAACCACTATAGGTTCTGAACTGGGAAGCAAAGATGTTCCAAATCCTAAAGAAATCGAGAAGAAACTCGACCAATTAATGGTCAATATGAACCCTGATAAACTGGTGGAGGAAATGTTTGCAGGCCAAGAAGCTGAAATGGCTGAAATGGAAGAAAAAGTTGGGAAAATGAGTTCTCGATTAAACGAAATGGGCGATGGGCTTGTTATGATTGGTAAGAATATTGGAAGCATGGATTCTCCGGATATGGGAAATATTGAAGAAAAACTAAATGATTTAGAAGGTATTTCTAAAATGTTTAATGATTTAATTAAAGGACAAGATAATTTAGACCAAGGAATAACCGGGTTAGCTGGTGGATTATCTGAGTCTTCTGAAGGGATCACGACTATGGCGAGCCAGCTAGAACAAATGGCAGAACAAGCGGAAAACACTGAATTAAAGAAACAATTAGTTCAAACTTCTAAAAAGTTAAAAGAAAGTTCAAATGCTTTGAGAACAATAGCAGAAAATACGGATCAATTAAAGGAAGTACCAACTAATACTTCAGATGCTTTGACTGAGATACAAGCAAATTTAGTAAAAGAAATCAATGAAATGAAAAATACTTTGCCTGAAGGAATGCCAGCGGGAGAACTAGAAGAAATATCTATACGCCTAACAGAAATGGGGCAAGGTTTAAATACAATGGGTGATAAGATATCAAGCCTACCGGAAGAGATTGGCAGGTCATTGGGTAATGCACCTTCAAAGATGTTAAATGATCTAATGGAAAATATGGAAAGAGAAGTTGCTAAAATGAAAGTTAATATTTCTGGAGGAATTTCTCCTAAAGAATTAAATTCAATGGCTAGTGGCTTCACAACTATGGGTAGTAAATTAACGGAAATGAGTGGTGGATTATCCAATCTGCCAGATAAAATGGGTGAAGCTTTAACAGGAGCTCAAGATCCATCTAGTCAATTTACAGATATGATGGCAGAAATAGAAGCTGAAGTTGAGGAGATGAAGGTCAATCTATCTGGTGGAATTGACCCAGATGAATTGAAAACAATGGCTGATGGTTTTGTAACCATGGGTGAAAATTTAACTGATTTAAGTGAAGCATTAGAAACATTTGTTGAAAAATCAGGAATGATGGTAGCTAATATTCCTCATAATCAAGATGAATTAGATTTTATACTGTACGATGATGATGGAGAATTAAAGGATATATTTTCAGATACAATTATTGACGATCAACATTTAATGATGATGATCAAGTTGGAAGGAAATATTGAAGATACTGTCAAAGATGAAGTTTATGTAGAAGTAAAGCAAGCTATGGAAGCTGAGAACTTTGGTAAAGAGGCTGACGACAATTTAACGAAAGGAAATAGTCCCAAAGTTTATGCAATGGGAGAAGAGCTCAAAGATGGAGAAATAGAGTATTTAATCTCGGGTAAACCTGTTTTAGACGCTTCTTTGAGAGAGGAAATGCAAGTTAATATGAAGTATATGGTTGTTGCTGCAGCAATTGTTATGACTCTTGTGCTTTTCTTTATATTTAAAGTTCGTTGGGGTACTTTTAGTATAGGTATTATTTTAGTTGCAGTAATTGGAACTCTAGGATTGATGGGCCATTTAGGTGTATCAATGACTATGGTCTCTATGGCCGTATTCCCCATATTAATCGGTCTTGGAATTGACTTTTCAATACAATTCCATAATAGATATGAAGAAGAATTATCAGTCACCACATCACTTACCCAAACGGGGAGAGCTATTGCCATGGCTGTTTTAGCTTCGATGTTAGGATTTATTTCCCTCTATGTATCACCTGTACCTATGATACAGGATTTTGGAAAAATGTTAACAATTGGAGTAGTTGTTAGTTTCTTGGTCAGTATCTTCTTACTAATGCCTATTTTAAGGATTAGAGATCTGTATAACCCAGTATCAAAACATATAAAATCAGATACAAAATCTAGTTCAGATGCAGAATATGATGGGGGAATACTTGGCCGAATATTAAGTAGAACAACTAAATGGGTGAGTCGTTTTGCACCTATCGTTCTGATTATTGCTATTGTTTTGGCTAGTTTAGGACTATTTGGCGATTCAAAAGTTGGAGTGGAGACTGATATTGAAACCTTTATGCCGCAAGATATGAAGGCCTTAGAAGATATTCGATATGTAAGAGATGTGGTTGGTTCCACGGATCAAATTGTTCTTTATATGAAAGATGAAAATATATTATCTGAAAGTAATATCTCATGGATACAAGATAAAGAGGACTATATTTCGAATCAGTATAGTGCCGAGATTGAAGATGTGAAATCTATCGATAGTTTAGTGGCTAATATTTCTGAAGGTGAGGATTTAAGCTACCAAGAATATATTGATTTGCTTGATGATTTGCCTGGAAGTCAACGCAGTATGTTTGTTAGTGAAGATATGACAAAAGGCTCAATGATTCTTAACATTAAGCATATGGATACAGAAAAATTAGAGAAATTTATTAGCGATTTGGATAAAGATTTAGAGGATGCACCTATGGACCTTACTGTTACTGGGAATAGCGTCCTGGATGTAGAGATGGTCGAAGGGTTAACAGGTGGTCGAATGAAGATGACATTCCTGGGAATTGCTTTAGTATTTTTAGGTATATTCCTTATCTACAGAAACCCAATTAAGGCATTAATCCCTATATTACCAGTAGTTTTAATTGTGGGAATGTCTGGTGGAGTTATGTATCTCCTAGGCTTTAACTATACGCCGATTACAGCTACTTTAGGTGCCTTGGTATTAGGAATGGGCACGGAGACAACAATTATGGTTTTAGATCGATATGTGGAAGAAAGAGAAAAAGGTAAGAATAAGACTGAAGCATTAAACATTACAATCACTCGAATTGGTAAAGCAACCCTATCTACTGAATTTACAACAATGGGTGGATTTGCCGTGCTGGTTTTTTCAAACTTTGTAATTTTAAAAGACTTTGGTATCATGACTGTAATTAATGTCTCTTTAATTATGATTAGTACCTTTGTCGTACTACCTGCTGTAATTTGGATGCTTGATAGATTTATTATAAAAGAGTAGAAAATAAATATTTTAACATTATCTATAATTATTCTACCATGAAAAACTATTATAACTGATTCTATTTCATCATAAATGTTTACTATTTTTATTAATGGTTATATATAAACATAAAACTATAAAATATAGTTAATAAAATTAAAGTTTATACTTGGAATTATGGCCTATTTCTCTAAGAAGGCTAAGAAACTATTAGATAATAAGGACCAAATTATAAAAGGAGATTTTAAAATCTCCTTTTTATTATAAGACTTGTTAGCATATATTATTAGTTAGTTATATATTTTATTGAAATGAATAATTTGAATGAAAAGTGTTATAAATAGGAGGAATTTTATGAGGCTGAATAAAAAAATTTTATATATTTTAGTTGCATTTATACTAACTTTAAGTTTATCAGCTTGTGGCACCGAGGAAATTAAAAGTAGTCCAAGTGAAGCAGTAGATAAATTTATGATAGATTTTAAAAATGGTGATATGGAAGCCCTAAAAACTATGGGATTAGATGATGTAATTTTAGAAGATGAGAGTCTGATAGGAGATTCATCAGAAATGCTAGATAATCTAGAAAAGGCTTTTAAAAATACTAGTTATGAGATAAACTCTGAAGAGATAGACGGGGAAAATGCAACGGTCAATGTTACTGTAGATAGTATAGACTTGGATGATGTTGTAACTCAAGCAATGTTACAATCACTTAGGGAGGAGTTTAGTGATGCTCTTTCTTCAGGAGAAATTTCAGAAGAAGAGAAGGCTATAAGGCAAAATGAAATTTTCAATATGATATTGGAAGATCCTCCATTTAGAGAAATGACAGGAAACTTTGAACTTGTTCAAGAAGATAATGAATGGATAATTACAAATGGTAAAGAATTAGATGAGTTGTTATTTAAAGGTAGACCTAGATAATATTGATTCACCAAATCCATAAAAAATCATTTAAATATAACTGTTTTCCTTGGATTTGGAGTATAAGATACAAAATTTGTCACACGGCTATATCAATAAAAAAGAGATATTTCATAACTAATCGATTAGTTATGAAATATCTCTTTTTTAAAATACAACTATAAATTCAGTTTTTCTTCAGTCCATTCTTTTAAAACTACTGCTTGATTATGCTTTTTATCCTTTGCACCATATACAAAAGTAACATTGTGCTTTTGGAGCTGAGTTTTTACCTTATCTAAAAACTCTGATTTCATTTTATTATCTTCTAATTCCTCTTTATAAGATTTTTTAAAATCATCAAATTTATCCTCATCATGATTAAAAGATTCTCGAAGTTTATCAGAAGGAGCCATATCCTTTGGCCACAAACTATAGGGCAAGTCTTCTTTTTTTATACCTCTAGGCCATAAGCGGTCAACTAAAACTCTATAACCATCATCTTTTCCTTTTTCCTCATAAGCCCTGTGAAGCTTAATCTTTGACATAAATATCAAATCCTTTCAGACTTTTAAAGAATAGTTTATTTAACTTATATCCTATAAAATAAAACTTTAAACAAAATTAATATTAGATAAATCTATTTTCACTTATTATTTTTATCTAAATGTGATAAAGTAAATAATAGAAACAAAAAACTGGAGGCAAGAAAATGAATTTTAAATTAGGAGATATATTAGAAGGCGAAATAGTAGATTTTACCCATGAAGGTAAGGGTGTAGTAAAAATAGACAACTTTATTATATTTGTACTTGGTGGAGTAATTGGAGATAAAGTAAGCTTAAAAATAAG
>NZ_JBQDAA010000041.1:0-13878 GCF_052089545.1 Tissierella sp.
TCCAATACCATAAGAAAGTCTTCTTACTGTGAAAGCTTCACTAGCTCCTCCACCTTGTTTTTTTATTACTGTACCTTCATAAACTTGAATTCGTTCACGAGTTCCTTCTATAACTCTATAATGAACTTGAACAGTATCACCTACATCAAACTTAGGCATATCGTCTCTTAATTGTTCATCTTCTATCATTTTTATTATATCCACTGTTCAAAACCTCCCTTCTCCTAAGATGTTCATGCTATATAAACAGAGGACCATCCGTATTGCATATCTTTGGTATTATAACATAATTAAAAATCCAATTCAACTATTTTTATTGAGCTCTTCTTCTATAAGCAATAGTAAATTTTCTTCTTCATTAGTTAATTTAATATTTTTTAATAAATCTGGTCTTTTTATAGCTGTAGCTTTTAAAGATTCATATTCTTTCCATTTTTCAATCTTACTATGATTCCCAGAAAGCAAAACATCCGGTACAGTTATATCATTAAATTCTCTAGGTCTTGTATACTGTGGATGTTCTAATAGTCCCTCATAATGAGATTCTTCTGTATAGGATTCTTCATGTTTCAATACACCTGGAAGAAGCCTTGCTACAGAATCTATAATCACCATCGAAGGAATCTCCCCACCTGTCAAGACATAATCTCCTATAGAAATTTCATCATCTACATAATTTTCAATGACTCTATTATCGATACCTTCATAATGCCCACATAATAATATTAAATGGTTTTCTTTGGAAAGATCATTAATTATATCTTGATCCAACAATTTTCCCTGCGGAGACATATATATGACTTTAGATTCTTTTTCCTTTATACTATTTATAGCATCATATATAGGTTGAGGTGTCATTAGCATTCCAGATCCCCCACCAAATGGATAATCATCAACCTTTTTATGTTTATTTTTAGAGAAATCTCTAATATTAATAAAATCAAGATTTAAAATATTTTTTTCTATAGCCTTTCCTATCATACTCCAGTTTGATAGATTTGAAAAAAACTCTGGAAATAAAGTGAGTATATCTATTCTCATTCTATCATTCCTTCAATTGTATCTATTATAACTTTTTTTTCAATTATATTTACCTCTTTAATAAACTCTTTAACAGCAGGTATTAAATATTCTTTTTCCTTATCTTTTATTACATATACATCATTACTAGGATTTTGTAATATTTCTTTAATATCTCCTACAAACTTTCCTTCAATATCAAATACTTTACACCCAATTAATTCATATATAAAATATTTATCGTCAGGTAATTTCACCCTATCTATTTCATCAATGTAAATTTTTTCACCTTTTAAAAATAAGACTTCATTTATATTATTAAACTCTTTTAGCTTTAATAATACCATATTCTTATGGTATCTTACATTTTCAATTTCAACAGGATCTTTTTCATCTCCTATATAAATCTTATTAAGGTCAGAATATCTTTTTAAATCATCAGTATGAGGATCAAGTTTTACCTCACCTTTAATCCCATGTGTATTTATAATTTTTCCTATTACAATATAATTCATATTTACACCTACCATCAATTTAGAAAAATTATACCTATTGTATAATTTCAACTACAACTCTTTTGTTTTCCTTAATAGCTGCAGCCTTTACCACTGTTCTAATAGCTTTGGCAATTCTTCCTTGCTTACCTATAATTTTCCCCATATCTTCTTCTGCTACTTTCAATTCAATAATAACAGATTGAGAACCTTCTACTTCATTTACACTTACTTTTTCTGGATCATCTACTAGTGATTTCGCAATATATTCTACCAATTCACCCATAGTTGCACCTCCTAGAATTATTCTTCAGTGTTTTCTTCTTTTTGTTCATAAACTCCATTTGATTTAAATAGTCTATCAACACTATAAGTTGGCTTAGCACCATTGTTTAACCAGTTCTGAGCTCTATCGTTATCTATTTTAATAGTTTTAGGTTCAGTTAGTGGGTTATAGTATCCAATTTCTTCTATAAATCTACCATTTCTCGCAGCACGAGAATCAGCTACAATAATTCTATAAAATGGAGATTTTTTAGCACCAATTCTTTTCATTCTTATTTTTACAGCCATACTTTTCACCTCCTTTAAATTAATATATATATTAGAAAAAAGGTAATCCAAATTTTCCTTTTTTCTTCATTGACTTTTCCATGCTACCAAATTTTTTCATCATTTTTTTAGTTTCTTTAAATTGCTTTAATAATTTATTAACTTCAGGTGCAGATGTACCGCTACCTATAGCAATTCTTTTCCTTCTACTGCTATCTATAATCTCTGGAGTTTGCCTTTCTTTTTTAGTCATAGATTTTATAATAGCTTCTATTCTTCCTATATCTTTGTCGCTAACATCTAATCCTTTTAATGCTTTAGAATTCATTCCAGGCATCATTGCTAACAATTCATCTAATGGTCCTAAATTTTTCATTTGATCTAATTGTTCCAAAAAATCATCAAAAGTAAATTGGGCTGTTCTCAATTTTTTTTCAAGTTCCATAGCCTTATCAGTATCTATATTTTCTTGGGCTTTTTCTATAAAACTTAAAACATCACCCATACCTAAGATTCTAGAAGCCATTCTGTCTGGATGAAATGTCTCTAATTCATCAAGTTTTTCACCCATACCTACAAATTTTATAGGTTTATCTGTTACAGCTCTTATAGAAAGTGCAGCACCACCCCTAGCATCACCATCTAATTTAGTTAATACTACTCCCGTAATACTAAGTTTACCATCAAATGTTTCAGCTACATTTACTGCATCTTGACCTGTCATAGCATCTAAAACTAAAAGTATCTCATTTGGATTTACAGCTTTATAAATATTTTCTATTTCATTCATTAAATCTTCATCAATATGAAGTCTACCTGCTGTATCTATAATAACTACATCATTACCATGTTTTTTAGCATGTTCTACAGATGCTTTTGCAATATCTACCGGATTTACTTTAGTTCCCATAGTAAATACTGGAACTCCTACTTTTTCTCCTACTACTTCTAGTTGTTTTACAGCCGCTGGTCTATATACATCACAAGCAACTAAAAGTGGTCTTTTGTTCTGTTTTTTTAAATTATTTGCAAGTTTTCCAGAAGTTGTTGTTTTACCAGCTCCCTGCAATCCACTCATAAGTATTACTGTTGGTGGTGTAGAAGCAAAGATGATTTTTTCTTCTTCTTTTCCCATTAAGCTTGTTAATTCTTCATTTACTATTTTAATTACTTGTTGGCCAGGAGTTAAGCTTTTCATAACTTCACTACCTATAGCCCTTTCCTTAACCTTTTTAATAAAGTTCTTAACAACCTTAAAGTTTACATCAGCTTCTAGAAGGGCAAGTCTTACTTCTCTCATAGCAGCATCTACATCTTTTTCTGAAACTTTTCCTTTTCCTTTTAGTTTACCTAATGCATCTTGCAGCTTTTCAGCTAAACTTTCAAATACCATTAATTACCGACCTCCCTACTGTTCTTAAGTATTTCTCGTCCGGTATTTTCTATTCTTTCTATCTCAATTAATAAATTTTCTTTTTCAATATTTTTTTTATCCTTTAAATCAGTTGATAGCCTTTTTGAAATTTTAATAATAGATTCTATAGCCGAGCTGTTTTTTTTAAACTCATATACTAAGCCAAGATTCTCTTCATATTCATATAACTTTTTTTCAGATCTTTTTAAAGTATCATATACGGCTTGTCTGGTAATATTTAATTCTTCACCTATTTCAACTAAAGACAAGTCATGAATATAGAATAATTCAATTACACTTAATTGCCTTGGACTTAATAATTTGCCATAAAAATCAAATAGAATACCAACCTCAACTATTTTCTCAACCATTGTATCACCAACTCAATAATAGTGTCAAGCTTTTTACTTGACACTATTTATATTAATATATTTTTAATTCTTTGTCAATAGTTTATTCAAAAATTGCATCTACAAATTCATCTGGATCAAATGGCTGCAAATCATCTATTCCTTCTCCTACTCCTATCAATTTAACTGGAAGTTGCAATTCTGATTGAAGTGCTATTACAACTCCTCCCTTTGCCGTACCATCTAATTTTGTAAGGGCTATTCCTGTAATATGTGCAACATCTTTAAATACTTTTGCTTGATTTATAGCGTTTTGTCCAGTTGTAGCATCAAGAACTAATAACACTTCTTTAGTAGCATCTCCATATTCTCTATCTACAATTCTAAAGATTTTATTTAATTCTTTCATTAAGTTTGATTTATTATGAAGCCTACCTGCTGTATCGCATATTAAGATATCAGTATTTCTAGCCTTAGCAGCATGCACTGCATCAAATACTACGGCAGCTGGATCAGCACCTTCTTTATGAGATATAAATTCAACACCTGATCTGTTGCTCCATTCTTCAAGTTGTTCTATTGCAGCTGCTCTAAAAGTATCTGCTGCTGCTATAAGAACTTTTTTACCATCTCTTTTAAAATTATTTGATAATTTGCCTATTGTAGTTGTTTTTCCAACACCATTTACACCTACTACTAGCATAACCGCAGGGCTTGGTTCTAGATTTAAGCTATTATCATTTACTGATTCTTTCATCATAAGCTTTATTTCCTTTTTAAGTAGTTCTTTTATCATTTGTGGATCATTTACCTTTTCTTCCTTAACCCTTTTTCTTATCTTATCCATTAAATCCATTGTAGTATTTACACCTACATCTGCTGTAACTAAAATTTCTTCTAAATCTTCAAATAGCTCTTCATCAATCTTTTTATATGAAGATAAAACTGAACCTATTTTTTCACTCATTTCTTTACGTGTTTTACTTAGCCCACCAAATATCTTATCAAAAAAACCTTTTTCTTCATCTTTTTTATCTGTTTCGACATTTTTTTCTTTTATTTCTTCAGTCTCTATCTTTTCTTTTTCAGAATCATTTGCTTGCTTATCATCTTTAGCTTCTATTTCTTCAGTTATATCTAAAGCATTATCCTTTTTATCTTTATCCTTTTTAAACCAATTAAACATATTAATCCTCCTAACTTACTAGCTCATTGTTCACTTTATCCAGTTTCATTGAAATAATTCTGCTAATTCCTTTCTCCTCCATAGTTACACCGTATAATACATTTGCAATTTCCATTGAAAGTTTTCTATGGGTTATCAATACAAACTGCGTATCTTTATTAATCTTTTTTAGATAAGAAGTATATCTACTAATGTTTGAATCGTCCAAAGCTGCATCAATCTCATCTAATATACAAAATGGTGCAGGTTTTGTTTTTAATATTGAAAATAATAATGCAACTGCTACTAAAGACTTTTCTCCACCTGATAATAAACTAAGATTTTGTAAAACCTTTCCAAGTGGTTTTACCTTTATTTCAATTCCAGACTTTAATACATCACTACCTTCTTCATTGCTTAATTCTAAGGTGGCGCTACCTCCATCAAATAATTCAGAAAATATTTCAGAAAAATTATCTTTAATTTCTTCAAAACTATTTAAAAAACTTACTCGCATCTCGCTATCTATGTCTTTAATTATCTTTTGCAAGTTTTCTTTACTTTCTATAAGATCGCTATGCTGAGTTTTCATAAACTCTAATCTTTCTTTAACTTCTTTATATTCTTCTATAGAGGATAAATTTACATTTCCAAGTTTTTTTATTTCTTTTTTTAATAATTTAACTCTTTCTCTAAAAGCTTTAACATCTTCCACTGGTTTTTCCAGTAAAAACGCCTCTTTTAAACTTAATTTATAATCTTCTTTTAGTTTTATAAGTATATTTTCCTCTTCTAGTTCTAACTTGGAAAGAGATAACTCCTTTTTATTTTTATTTTTATCCAATATATTTATATTTTCATTTATTGTTCTTAAATTATCTTGTTCTTTATAAAATCTATTCATATATATATCTTTATTTTTTACAAAATCCTCAAGATTTTGCTTTAATTTTAATTCTTTATTTGTATTTTCTTTAATAATTTCAAGATTTATTTTCTTTTCTTTTATAATATTGTCAATATTTTTATTAGTCGATGTTATATCCTGTTTTTTTTGTTAGATTAATTTATCATTTTCTTTCTTTTTCTCTAAATTGTTTTTTATAGTAGTTTTGAAATTATTGATTTTATTTTTTATTAATTGGATATTAAGATTTATACTATTTATATCTTCATAAGCTTTATCTTTTAAAATTTTATTTTCTTTTAATAAATCTGATTTGATAGATAGTTTTTCTTTTATAGATTCAAATTTACTTAAATCCTTTTTCAAAGTTTCCTCATCCCTGATAGATTGTTCTAATGTATCTTTTTTAGTTTTTAAAATATATTTAATTTGACTTTCTGTTTTAATTATATCATTCTGAATAAATTCTCTTTCATTTTTTAATGATTTTTGTTCATTTTTAATATTAATAATATTTATATTGCATTTATTAAATTCTTTTTCTAATGTATTTATCTTATTTTGGGATAACTCAATCTTTTTCTTTGTATTTATATCATTTTTCTTAGAAGAATCTAATGATAGTTCTAAATCATCTAATGAAATTCTCATTTCTTCTATTTTCTTTTTTCTATTAATAATACTGATATTATTTTTATAACTTCCACCACTTAAGGAACCACCTGGATTTAAAATTTCACCTTCTAAAGTAACAATCCTATAAATATAATTAGTTTTTTTAGCAAAATTTATAGCATTTTCTATATTATCAATAACTATAGTTCTTCCTAATAAGGATTTAAATATATTTTCATATTTTTTACTATACCTAATAAGTTCATTAGCTAGTCCTATAAAACCATATTGTTTTAAATCCTTTATATTTAAAGTTAAAGTTTTACCTTTAATTGTATTTATTGGTAAAAATGTAACTCTACCTAATTTATTATCTTTTAAATATTTAATCATATTTTGGGCAGTTTTTTCATTATTTACTACTATATTTTGAAGATTCCCCCCCAAAGATATATTTATAGCCGTTTCATATAGAGAGTCTACAAATAATAAATCAGCCACTGTACCATGAAATCCTTTGTTATCTAAGTTATTGTTTTCTATAGCTTTAATCAGATTTTTTACACTTTTATAATATCCTTCATAACTATTTTGCATATTTTTATATAAATTATAACTTGAATATGTTCTTTCTATGTTTTTTTCTAAAGTTCTTATATTTTTAATGTTTTTTTCTCTTTCTTTTTCTAACTCTTCTTTTTGTAGTTTATATATAGATGTATCCTTAGTGTAACTCTCAGAATGTGACTCTAATTCTTCTTGATTCTGATTTAAATCTTTTATTTTTTCTTCTATTATATTTATTTTTTTATAAAGTTTTTCTTTTTCTAACTCTAATCTTTTTTCTTGATCTTGATTATTTAAATTAGAAGATTGTATATTATTTAATTTCCCTCTTTTATCAGCAATTTGTTCATAGATTAAATCCATTTCTTCTTTTTTATTAGCTATGTTTTTTTCTAAACCTATTATTTTACTGTTTATATCTTTTAAGTATTTGTTTTTTTCTTCATATTTTTGGTTTAAGTTTTTATATTCTTTTGATACTTGATTTTGCTTAGTATTCATTTCTAAAATTTCTTTATTTAGTATAGAATTTTGACTTGTTAAATTTATTAATTCATCATCTAATCTTTTTAAATCTCTGGTATTAAAATTTTCTTTTTCAAATAATAAAGAATTATTATTTTTAGTTTTTTCTTTTAATTTTGAAGTTTCATCTTTTTCTTGTCTTAAAACTTCTATTTTATTTTCTATTTCTTCAATTTGTTTTTTTAATAAATCAAATGAATTTTGTTTTTCTTGTTTTGTTTTTTCATTTTTATCTATTTCTTCATCTATTTCTTTTTTATGAGTTTTGATTTCTATTTTTTGTTTTTCTATATTTTTTATATCTCTTATATAAAGATTAGTTTCTAAGCCTTTTAACTCATCGAAATAACTTATAAATTTATTAGCTTTTTTAGAATCTGATTCTAATTTTTTATGTTGAATAGATATTTCCGAAATAAGATCATTTATTCTGATTAAGTTATCAGAAGTATTTTTAAGTTTTCTTTGTGACTCTTCTTTTTTAGTTTTATATTTAATGATTCCAGCAGCTTCCTCAAAGATATTCCTTCTATCTTCTGGTTTATTGCTAAGTATATCGTCTATTTTCCCTTGTCCTATAATAGAATAGCCATCTTTACCTATACCAGTGTCCATGAATGTCAATCTTATATCTTTTAATCTACACGCATTTTTATTGATATAGTATTCACTTTCTCCAGACCTAAACATCCTTCTGGTTACAGCAACTTCACTATATTCAAGTGGAATCGAACCATCTTTATTATCAAAAAATATAGTAACTTCTGAAAAACTTAAAGCCCTTCTTTTATTAGTCCCTGAAAATATTATGTCTTCCATTTTACTACCTCTAAGGTTTTTTACACTCTGTTCTCCTAAAACCCATCTAACAGCATCAGATATATTACTTTTACCACTACCATTTGGTCCTACAATTGCAGTAATATCATCTTTAAATTTAATTTCCGTTTTATCTGCAAAAGATTTAAAACCTTGTATATGAATTTTCTTTAAGTACAAATTAAACACTCCTATTTCTAATTAATTTGTTTTAAGTTCTTTTAAATATGATTTCATATATTTGTTAATATCTATTTTATCATAGTTTTCATCTATCTTTATTAATATTGTATCTAATTCAATATTTTTAGAATATATTTTTATATCAGCAAATTTATATTTTGTTTTCAAAAATTTTATATTCTTAGACCTTTGACCTGCTATATTAGAAACATTTTTAGATTTACAATAAATTTCGAGAATTTCACCTTCAGTTTTTATAATATTTTTACTTATAGAGTCATTCAAAATATTTATATATATATTCGCTTCAACAAGTTGTTTAAATGCTGGATGAAAGGGTCCATCTATAACATCTTTCCCAAGCTGAATATTTTCTGTAGGTTGTAATCCTACTCTAATAACATTTATATTATTTACATAAAACTCCATAAGTAAAGTAGTACAAATATCTACAGCTTCTTTTAATGTAAGAGGCTTGTACTCCTTTTCAATCATCATATTTTCTAGAAAAGTATCTTGTATGACAAGGGTAGGATAAATTCTTACAGATTGAGGGTTTAAGTTTATGAAAGTTTTTGCCGTTTCATAGGATCGTGCAAAATTATCTCCTGGAAGTCCAACCATCATTTGCAACCCTAGTTTAAAATCATATTCCTTTATAAGTTTAACAGCATCATATACATCTTGAGATTTATGACCTCTACCGCTTTTATATAGGACTTCATCATTTAGAGATTGAACACCTAGTTCTATAGTGTCTACCTTAAAATCTTTTAAATGTTTTAAAATAAATCGGTCTATAGTATCTGGCCTAGTAGATAATCTTATTTCATCTACTACTTTTTGTTTTTTATACCTAAGTGCTATATTTAGAAATTTTTTCTGTGTTTTTATATCTATAGCAGTAAAACTACCACCATAAAAGGCTATTTCTATGAAAGCTTCTTCTTTAAAATAAGATAAATATCTTTCTATTGTATTTTCTACATCTTTTTCTGTAATATTAGTTGTTGCACTTGCTATTTTTTTTTGATTACAAAATATGCAATCGTGAGGACATCCGAGATGCGGAACGAATATAGGGATTATATAGTGTTTACTCATTATTCTTACCTAGTAAAAACAAAGCAGACTTTGCTGCCATCTGTTCTGCTTCCTTTTTATTTCTTCCTTTACCGCTCCCCAAAAGATTCTCATTTAAAAAAACATTCATATAGAATATTTTATTATGTTCTGGACCTTCTTCTTTAAATATATGATACTCTATTTTAGAATTTGGACTTCTTTGATATTTTTCTTGTAATTCTGTTTTATAATCAGAAAAAAGCTCTCCTTTTTCTACTGCTTTTACAATATTATCTTCAAATCTATCTAGTAGTTGTTTGTTTGTTTCTTTAAAGTCACTATCCATATAAACAGCTCCTATTATTGCCTCAGTAGTATCAGCCAATATAGATTCTCTATTTCTCCCACCAGTAGATTCCTCACCTTTGCCTAGCAGTAAATAATCTCCAACACCTATCTCTCTTGCAACATATGCTAAAGAAGATTCACATACTACTTTTGCCCTAATTTTTGTAAGCTCTCCTTCTGAATGATTTGGATATTTTTTATAAAGGTACTGGCTAACTATTAAATTTAATATTGCATCGCCTAAAAATTCTAATCTCTCATTACTATTAATTATTCCAAGATTTTTTTCATTTGCATAGGAGCTATGAGTTAAAGAATTTTTCAAAAACGATTTATTTCTAAATGTATAATTTAATTTGTTTTCTAAGATTTTTAGATCTTCGTTTTTATTAGATGTTCTCATATGATATTTCCTCCAAATTTATAAAATAAATTCTAAATTTAATTTATTTTACCTGTTTCTTTTTATGGTTTTATTTTTATATTTTTAATTATATTTATTACATCTTTATCGATAAAATCAATTAATTGTCTTATACCATTTTCTATGGCCAATGCATCTGAACTTCCATGAGCCTTGACCACAGGCTTTTGTATTCCTAATAAAGGGACTCCTCCATATTCTCTATAGTCTGCTTTTGATTTAAGTTCATCTAATCCACTTTTAACAAGAAGAGCTGACATCTTCGAAAAAATATCTTTATTATAAATATCTTTCAATTCGCTCAATAAAAAAGATGCCACCCCCTCTGTTAACTTTAAAATAACATTTCCTACAAAACCATCAGCTATAATAACATCTGCTTCACCCATAGGTATATCTCTTGCTTCTATGTTCCCTATGAAGTTTATAGGTGCTTCTTTTAATAGTGAATATGTTCCTTTAACAAGATTATTTCCTTTACCCTCTTCTGTCCCAACACTTACAAGTCCTATAGTAGGGTTCTTTCTAGCTAAGATATTTTCCATATAAACTGACCCCATTATCCCAAATTGTTCTAAATATTCAGGCTTTGAATCTACATTTGCTCCTGCATCTACTATAAGTGAAATTCCTTTTTTAGTTGGATATACAGATGTAAGAGCTGCTCTATCTATGCCTTTTATGCGTTTTATTACAAAGAGTCCTCCTGCAAGTAGTGCACCAGTATTTCCAGCAGATAAAAATCCATCTCCTAGACCATTTTTTAAAGATTTAAGGCCTAAAACCATTGAAGAATTTTTTTTCCGCCTAATTGCTAAAGCTGGATCATCATTATTCGTAATAATATCTTCTGCATGCAATATTTCAATTTTTTCTTTATTGTAATCATATATTTTTAATTCTTTTTCAATTTTTTCTTTATTTCCTACTATAATAATGTTAATATCAAATTTTTTAATAGCATTTATACATCCTTTAATTATTTCTCCTGGAGCATTATCTCCACCCATTCCATCTACAATTATTTTCATTATAATCCTCCTAATGCCCTATATATTGATTTTTTACTTGAACTACTATTATTAAATATATACGAGCTCAAGTAAAAAATCAATATATAATTAAAAGAAGATAGTGGATATCCACTATCTTCTTTTAATTATTCTACTTCTATTACTTCTCTGTTTTTATAATAGCCACATGACTTACACACTCTATGTGGTAATTTTTGTTCATGACATTGTGGGCATTCTGTACTAGTTTTTTTATTTAATGTATAAGAAGAAGCTCTTCTTTTATTTTTTCTAGCTTTAGAAGTTTTTCGCTTTGGTACTGCCATTTAAAACACCTCCTTAATTCTTATCAAAAAAATCTTTTAATTTTTCAAGTCGTGGATCTATATTTTCTACAACACAATCACAAGACTCTTCATTTAGATCTGTACCACAAATTGGACACAATCCTTTACAAGTTTCTTTACATAAAGTCTTCATTGGTAATGAAGATAAAACTTCCATGAGAACATATTTTTCTATATCTAAGACATCATTGTCATAGTAAATAACGTCATCTTCTTCATCTTCATCTTGTATTTTCTTATAATTTTCTAGTTTACCATATAAAGATGATTCTACATTTTTTATAGTAGAACTTAAGCAACGGTCACAATTAGTTTTAAAAGTATAATAGATTTGCAAATCTATTATATATTCTCTATTTATTTTAGATATTTGACCCTTATATTTTATTGGATGTAGTATTTCAAAATCCTTTAGATCAATATTTACATCACTATTAATTATTTCATCTTCAAAGTAATAGATATTTTCATCTGTAGAAAATAAATTAGATAAATTAATGCTCATTATTTTTCACCTCTTTAACTAACAAAGATTATTATATAAACTAGAGTCTCTTTTGTCAAGAACTATATATTTTTTACTAAGTTTAAAGTGTCTCTAGCAATCATAAGTTCTTCATTAGTAGGTATTACCATAATTGTTACTCCACCTATGTTTTTGCTTATTATAGCTTCTTTTCCACGAGTCTTATTTAATTCAGGATCTATAATTATATTTAAACATTCTAATCCGTCACATATGCCTTCTCTAATAGTATCAGAGTTTTCTCCTATTCCAGCAGTAAATACTAATACATCAATGCTACACATTTGTGCTGAATAAGCAGCAATATATTTAGTAACTCTATTACAGAATACATCTAAAGCAAGTTTAGCTCTTTCATTTCCTTCATTTGCTGCAATTTCTAAGTCTCTAAAATCACTGCTTATTCCAGAAATTCCAAGTACTCCAGATTTTTTGTTTAATATATTGTTTACTTCATGAAAATCTATATTTTCTTTTTCCATTATAAAAGGTATGATTGCAGGGTCAATATCTCCTGAACGTGTACCCATTACTAGACCTTCTAGTGGAGTGAATCCCATACTTGTATCTATGGATTTACCTCCTTCAACAGCTGTTACACTTGAACCATTACCTAAGTGACAAGTTACAATATTTAAATCTTTTATGTCTTTATTAAGTATTTCTGCAGCTCTTTTAGATACATATTTATGTGATGTACCATGGAATCCATATCTTCTAACCTTATAATCTTCATAATATTTATAAGGAAGTGGATATATATAATTTTCCGCTGGTATTGTTTGATGGAAAGCCGTATCAAAAACTCCTACCATTGGTGTTTCTGGCATTAATGCCTTACACGCTTCTATCCCCATTATATTTGGTGGATTGTGTAGTGGTGCAAGTTCTATACAATCTTCAAGTGCTTGCATTACCTTTTCATCTATAATTACTGATCCTGAGAAGACTTCTCCCCCGTGAACAACTCTATGTCCTACAGCACCTATTTCATCCATAGACTTTATAGCTCCATAATCTTTATCTATTACCGCATCTAACACTAATTCTAAAGCCTTTTTATGGTCTTTCATAGGCTCTTCAATTATTACTTCTTCTTTTCCAGTAGTCTCGTGTTTAATTCTAGCTCCTTCGATTCCAATTCTTTCAACTAAGCCTTTAACTAAAACACTTTCATCTTTCATATCAACAAGCTGATATTTAAGTGAAGAACTACCACAGTTAATTACTAATACATTCATTTCCATTCCTCCTATAAACTTTAACTATAATAATAGTATTATATAACAATAGTATTATATCCTGGCTAAAAAATCAATAAAATATGTATTTTTAGATTTATTTATTTTTATTTAAACAACTATGTTATAATAATTAAAAGATTATTAGGAGGTTTTTATGAATATATTAGGATTGATTGCAGAGTATAATCCATTTCATTTTGGACACAAGTACCATCTAGAACAATCTTTAAAAGAAACTAACTGTGACCATTCTATCGCTATAATGAGTGGCTCTTTTGTACAAAGAGGTATGCCTTCTTT
>NZ_JBQDAA010000041.1:13888-14511 GCF_052089545.1 Tissierella sp.
TATTCATCCCAAAGTGCAGAACTTTTTTCATTAGGGGCTATAAAAATACTAAATGCTATTAATGTTGTTGACTATTTATCTTTTGGTAGTGAAGAAGGAAATTTAGAACCTTTAAAAGAAATAAGTTACATATTATTAGATGAATCTATAGAATTTAAAAAACACTTAAATTACTATTTATCTTTAGGCAATTCATTCCCAGTATCTAGAAGCTTAGCTTTACAGGACTATATTAACCAAAACAGTTTATTTAAAGTTGATAATGTTCAAGATATACTTAAAGAATCTAATAATATATTAGCTATTGAATATTTAAAAGCCTTACATTCAATCAATTCTGATATAAAACCTTATACAATAAAAAGAATAGGTTCTGATTATAAAGATAAAAGCATAAAAACTAAATATTCTTCGGCAACTGGGATAAGAAATATTATACTTAATAACAATATAGATGCTTCCAAAGAACTTCTTCCTAAAGAATCTTTTAATATATTACGGGAATACATTGAAAAATATAAGCAATTTAATACGATAAAAAACTATAATAATATTATTAGATATTTATTCTTAACCACCGATAAAAATAAATTAAAAAATTTAATTGATATAAATGAAGGCTT
>NZ_JBQDAA010000042.1:0-10301 GCF_052089545.1 Tissierella sp.
CCATTCCGATTCCAAAGAAAGAAACAGCAGGTATTAAATATACAAATGCCGGCATAGTCTGCATAAAATCTAGTATAGGTGTTATTATAGATTTTACGGTTTGATTTTTTGCCATCCATATCCCGGTAGGAACCCCTACTATAATAGATATAATACTAGAAGCTAGTATTAAAGAAAGTGTAAGCATTGTATCTTCCCAATACCCTAAATTTTGTATTAATAACAATCCAACTAAAACAAATAAGGATAGTCCCCATCTTTTTTTAGTTATAAAGAAAGTAAAAGCAACAATTGCCAATATAAAGATTAAAGGTGGTATGGCAATTAGTAAGCCACTTAATGTGTCAACAAATGCTGACAATCCATCTTTGATAGGTTCAAAAAACCATTGGGCATTGGATCTTAACCAAACCTCCGCTGTATCAACCCATTCAACTAAGGGTAACTGAGGTAAATTATTCATTATTATTCACCCCATCTTTCGACAGTGCTGCTAGAACAGCTCCTCTAACTATTACACCTCTTAAAATATTTTTATTATCAACTACTGTTACTGGAACAGGAGTATCATGAATTATTTCAAATAAGTTACTTAAAGGTGTATCTGGGAACACTTTAGGAACATCAGTTTCTAAAAGATCTTTAACACTTCTAGTTTCATCTTTTATAGCTTTAGAAGCTTTTTCAGCAGTTAAAATTCCTAAAAATTCATTTTCTTGATTTACTACATGGATACTAGATATTCCTAGTTTTTTCATCTGTTGTATTGCTACACGCGGTCCATGCTTTTCTACTTCGATACTTTCAGCTCTCTTCATGACATGTTCTGCAGAGAATACTTTAGATTTATCAACATCTTCAACAAACTTTCTTACATATTCATTGGCAGGATTTGTTAATATTTCCTCAGATGTACCTATTTGTACAATTTCTCCATCTTTCATCAGTGCAATTCTATTTCCAATCCTTAAAGCTTCATCCAAATCATGTGTTATAAATATGATTGTTTTTTTCATTTTAGACTGCAAATCTAAAAGTTCAAATTGCATATCTTTTCTAATTAATGGGTCAAGGGCAGAAAAGGCCTCATCCATCAATAGTATATCAGGTTCATTTGCTAGTGCCCTAGCAAGTCCAACTCTTTGCTGCATACCACCTGATAATTGGTTTGGATATTGATCTTCGTATCCTTTAAGACCTACCATATCTAAAGATTCATAAGCCTTTTTCTTTATTTCTTCTTTATCGATACCTTGTATCTCTAAACCATATCCAGCATTTTCTAAAACTGTACGGTGAGGGAAGAGTGCAAAATTTTGAAATACCATCCCTAGTTTCTTTCTTCTTACTTCTCTTAATCCTTGACTATCAAGTTTTGATAAATCTTCTCCATCAATAAATATATTTCCTGATGTTGGTTCAATTAATCGATTGATAAGTCTTATTAGGGTAGATTTACCACTCCCTGATAATCCCATTATTACAAAAATTTCTTCAGAATTGACATCAAAGGAAGCTCTATTAACTCCAACTGTCATTCCAGTTTCATCTAGTATTTCTGCTTTAGTCTTTCCTTCTTCTAAAAGACTTAATCCTTTCTTAGAATTTTTACCAAAGATCTTAGTTAAGTTTTTTACTTCGACTTTTAACATATTTACCTCTCTTTTAAATTTTATATTATGAAAAATGAAAACACGTATATAATTGTTGAGTTAAAATTGTACCTAAAATTAAAAGGAGTTTATTAACTCCAACTGTTTAATCTAGTTTCTTCTACTATCTATGATTTAGTATTTCCTTTTTTAAAAAAATAATCCTTTTAATGATAGATTTTAGTTGAAACTTTACTTAGATTTTTACATATACTTTTTTTAATTTCCATATAATGAAAAAAATGAAACATATATATGATTATTTAGTTAAAAAACACATACATGTCTCAAGCAACGTTATGTCTATACTATTATTATAGTATCATAAAATACTTTAAAATTCAAATTGTCTATAAAGATAAACAATGTTTTATCCCATCTTAGTAAAACTTATATATGTAATAAGACAAACCTTTCAATTAATATACCTATATATAGTATGTATAGGAAGGAGATATTTATGGGAAAAGGTTGGATTAAAATAGCAGCAATCTTTATAGGCACAGTAATAGGTGCAGGATTTGCATCTGGTAGGGAAATAGTAGAATTTTTTGGAGTCTATGGGATAAAAGGATTTTGGGGTATTTATATTTTAGGAATACTTCTTTCTATGTTTGGAAGTATTCTACTTATAAAGATTTATAAGTATAGGATAAAAGATATGGACGATTTAATTGAAATATTCTTTCCTAAAAACATAAAAAAATGTATAGATATACTTATTATAATCTCTTTATATACTGGGTTTTCTATTATGGTATCTGGTAGTGGAGCTTTATTTCAGGAACAATTTCATATAAATCCAAATATGGGGATTTTTATAATGATATTTCTGTCATTTTTAGTGTTTTTATTTAGTCTGGAAGGTTTTTCAATTGTAAATACAATACTTGTTCCTATATTAATAGTAGGAATAATATGTATATCTTTTTATTTAAGTAAAGATGGTGGATATGAATACAATAATTTACTAGGAAAGTCAATTACATATAAAGGTAACTTTATAAGCTCATCTTTACTTTACTTTGGATCAAACTCACTTATTATAATAGTAGTCTTTTCTTCTCTTTTGCCTTTAATAAAGAATAAAAAAACAGCTATAGCAGGAGGAGTGGTGGGGGGATTAACTCTCTTTTTTTTAGCAATATCAATTATAAGACCGATTTTGATTTACTATGAAGAGATAAAGGGCCTGGATATACCTATGCTATATATAGCATCACTATTAGGAATAAAGTATAAGACAATATATTCCTTGATACTTTGGATTGCTATGTTCACTACAGCTGTTGCAAATGGATTTGGCTTTATCAATAAATTTAATATTAAAAATAGGATTATTATATTTATATTTTGTATTTCTTCAATTCCATTAGCTAAATTAGGATTTTCAGAATTAGTAGGTATAATATATCCAATCTCTGGAGCAGTAGGCTTTATAATGATGATAATGATAATATTTAGAAAACCAAGCTATAAAATAGATGGATAATAAAAAATTAGGATTTATAAATTGTGGTATTTAATCTTGATATATTATACAATTGAATAGAAACAAAATAAAAGAAATAAGTAGGTGGCGTTTATGGAGGAAAGAGATAAAATACCTAAAACATTTAAAATATACTTAATAATTCTTATAATAATTCTTATTATTTTTATAAATCCTAATACAAGACTATCTATACTTAGTGTATTTGATTCCTTTACTGGTGTAGAAAAGGAACTAGAACTTATAAGTGAATTTGCTATTGATAAGGATATAAAAGGTTTAGATATATATGATGAAAAAATCATACAATGGCAAGATAATAGTTTATCATTTTTAGATTTTAACGGATTTGAAGTTTTAAAAAAAGATTTTGAATTTAAAGATCCACATATATTTTGGGGGGAAGAAATCATATATATAATGGATAGGTCTTCGGGAGATATTTATCTTTTAAATAAAGAAGGAGACACTATTGAAAGAAAAAAACTTAAATCGCCTTTCTATAAATTGCAAGCAAAGGAAGATAAAACATTGCTTTATAGAAAAGATGGAGATGAAGAAAGTGTAGATATAATAGATGAAAATGGTGATTTATTAAAAACTCATAAAGAAAATATACCGATTCTTACAGTTGATGTGAAAGACAAAAAAGAGGATTATTCTATATCAACATTGGATATAGATAAAGAACTAAGGAGTATAGTCACTGTCTATTCTATAGATGAAAAAGAGCTATTTACCTTAGATATAAAAGATGAGATAATAGTTTATAGTGACTTTATAAAAAATGATTTATTGATTGGGACAGAAAAAGGTCTTTATTTTATAGATAATGGAAAAATAAAATGGGAAAAAGAATATAATGATTTAAAAGATATTAAAATGCTAGATGATGAAATATTTCTTTTATATGATAATAATTTTGAAAAACTAAACTTAAGGGGGAAAACTAAGGAAAAAGTAGTATTAAGTAAACCCCTAGAGAAGATACTAGTTACAAATGAAGAGACATTTATTTTTGGTGAAAATGATATAATAGTGCCTAAAAAAAATAAAAATCTATTAAACTTTAAAACAAAAGAAGGTATATTAGACTTAAAGTATGATGATGGGAAATTATTAGTTAAAAAGGAAAGTAAGTTAGAAATATATGAGACAAAAGAAAAAGGAGAGAAATAAAATGAAAAAAAATATTGATGCAAGAGGTATGGGATGTCCAAAGCCTGTTATAATGACTACAAAAGGATTAGATAGTTTAGAAGAAGGTAGTATCACTACTATAGTAGACAATGAAATAGCAAAGGAAAATATTTCAAAACTTGCAAGTAGTAAGGGTTATGATTTTAGTGTAGAAGAAAAAGATGGTGACTTTTATATAAGTATAAGTAAAGATGGTTCTGAACCTGTAAAAGTTAAAGATAATAAAAAGTTAAAAGATATGACAATAGGATTTTCTTCAGATACTATGGGTTCAGGAGATGAAGTTCTTGGTAAAATCCTTATGAAAAGTTTTATATATACAGTTTCAGAAACTGAGCCATATCCATCTACTCTGATTTTCTATAATGCAGGAGTAAGACTTACTGTAGAAGGATCAGAAGTCTTAGATGACTTGAAGGCTTTAGAAAAAGAAGGAGTAGAGATAATATCTTGTGGTACATGCTTAGATTTTTTAGAACTTAAAGATAAATTGAAAATAGGAAGTATTTCAAATATGTATACTATATATGAAAAATTAAAGGACAAAGAATCAAATTTAATTATAGGATAGGTGAAGAGGATATGGAAGAATATGGATTAATAACCTTTAAATCAACTCAATTTGCACTACAAGGTGAAGCGGTATTTAAAGAAGAAGATATACATTTTAAAACTATACCAACACCTAGAGATGTAAGTCACAGTTGTGGACTTTCACTCTTATTTGCAATTGATGACTTAGAAAGGGCAAAAGAGCTTATTGAAAACGAAAAAATAGATATAGATGAATTATATAAATATCTAAAAGAAGGACATAGGGGAAAAGCAGAAAAGATTCTTTAGTTTAGGGGGACGAAATGGAGACCTTAAAAGAGTATTTAGTAAATATGATACAGAAAAATGCAGAAGAATTAAATTTAGTAGAAAAATTTATAAAAATAGCAACAATTTTTATTGTTATTTTTATATTAACTAGAATAGTTAATAAAATAATAGATAGGACTATAAAAAATAGAAAAAAGGCCCCTTTATTAGTAAGTAATAAAAGAGCTAATACACTTATAAATACACTTAGAAAATCTATAAATTATTTTTTAATATTTGTTGGGGTTATTATGTCTTTAGATCTATTTGGTATAGATACAAAATCAATATTGGCTACTGCTGGTATAGGTGGTCTTGCTATAGGTTTTGGTGCCCAGTCACTTGTAAAAGATCTTATAACAGGTATATTTATATTATTAGAAGATCAGTATTCAGTAGGCGAGCTTATAAAGATAGAAGGATATGAGGGAATAGTAGAAGATTTGGGAGTTAGGGTTACAAAACTTAGAGATTTTTCTGGAGAACTTCATATAATACCTAATGGTAATATAAAAATAGTGACAAATAAAACTAGAGGTGCTATGAGGTCTATGGCGATTATGTCTATTGCATATGAAGAAGATATAAATAAGGCCATTAAGGTCTTAGAAGATGAATGTGATAAAATAAACAAAGATAATGACTGTATACTAGAAGGGCCTATTGTTCTTGGAGTTGATAACCTAGGAGACTATAGTGTAGATATAAAAGTAATGGCAAAAACAAATCCAATGGATCAATGGCATATAGAAAGAGAAATGAGAAAAGAACTGAAAATAGCTTTAGAAAAGGCAGGTATAGAAATACCTTATCCTAAAAATGTTATCTTAAAAGAAGATCAAAATAATGTTTAAAAGTTTTCTATAGGGTAGCTATATAATAACGGTTAAAACTTATAAATCCTAAATAAAACAGGGGGAAGTTATTATGAAAAAAATACATGGTGTTTATCTAACTAAAACTGAAGCTAAAAAAGAAGTTGATGAGTTATTAAAAGAAGGTTTTACTAAAGACCAAATAGAAGTTATTTGTGACAGTGACTTGGGTAAAGACTTAGATTATTTGGATAACCCAGATAAAGAAAAGGATACTTCTAAAGATAATGAAAATCTTTGGGAAAAGATAAAAGATTCATTTACATTTAAAAAATATGGAGATGAAGAGTGGAATAAAAATATAGATATGGAAGAAAGAAAACTTTTAGAAGGATATAGGACAAATCTAGAGGCTGGAGAAACTGTAATCCTTATAAAAGATACAAATACTTTCAATGAATATTTTAAAGATGGTGCACCGGATTGGGATGAAAGAGAAGAAGAATTTAATAAAAACCTAGACTAAAGACTTACTAATAATAAAATATAATTTATTGTATAAATAATAAGAGAGACTGTAAAATGTCTCTCTTATTTAGTATAATTATATTATTACTATATTTTAAGGAGTGATAAAATGATTTTACATTATAAGGTAGGAGACCTAGTAACTTTAAAAAAGGGTCATCCATGCGGAGAAAACAAGTGGGAAATACTTAGGACAGGTGTTGATATAAAACTAGAATGTAAAGGATGCGATAGACAAGTTTGGCTCTCTAGGATAGAATTTGAAAAAAGAGTTAGAAAGATATTAGCTGGAGAAAAGTGGATTTCCATAATTCATCACAAAGCTGAAGAATAAATACCTATAATAAGACTCATACAAACTATCTTATAGCATATGATTTATAGATGAAGAAAATGTTTTCAATAATGACTAAATAATAACATTGATTTTCATACAATTCGACGGATGATATAAATCTATAGATATAATACTATGATAGTAAGGTGATAATAAACAACATAAAAAATTAATCAAATTATATAAGGGGGATTTATTAAATGAGTTACAAAGATGAATTTAAAGATATGGATTTTAACACGAGAGCGATTCACTCAGGACAAGAACATGATGAAGCAACTGGAGCGCACATCAGTCCTATATATCAAACATCAACTTATGTACTACCAAATACTGAAAGAGCAATTTATTTAAACCAACATCAAGATGAAGGGTTTACTTATTCAAGATTCGGTAGTCCATCAGCAGCAGAGTTAGAAAGAAAGATTGCTTTATTAGAAAATGCAGAAGCAGGACTTGCGGTTGCTTCAGGAATGGCAGCAATTTCAACAGCTCTACTTACACTATTACAAAAAGGTGATCATGTTGTAGCTGGAGATGTTATATATGGATGTACATTTGCTTTAGTTAAAAATGTACTAGACGACTTCGGTATCGAATCTACACTAGTTGATACTTCAGATTTAGAAGCAGTTAAAGCAGCAATAAAACCTAATACTAAAGCTGTATATGTAGAGACACCTGCAAACCCTACACTTAGAATTTCTGATATTGAAGAAATATCAAAAATAGCTCATAGCAATGATGCTAAAGTGATTGTAGATAGTACATTTGCATCACCATATATACAAAACCCACTAGACTTAGGAGCAGATATAGTAGTTCACAGTGCAACTAAATTCCTTTGTGGACATGGTACTGTAGTTGCAGGAGTTCTAGCAGGAAGTAAAGAACTTATGGAAAGAGCTAGATTCCCAATGGTACAAACATTTGGTGCTGTAATATCACCATTTGATGCTTGGTTATTAATGCAAGGAATGAAAACTTTAGGAATTAGAATGGAAAAGCATTGTGCTAACGCAATGAAAGTAGCAGAGTTCCTAAACAACCATCCTCAAATAGAAGGAGTACTATACCCAGGACTTCCAAGTCATCCAACGCATGAAATTGCTAAAAAGCAAATGCATGGTGGATTTGGTAGTATGATGAGTGCTAATATCAAAGGTGGAATAGAAGCTGGTAAAATATTTATGGATAATGTAAAAGTATTTAGCTTAGCTACTAGCCTTGGAAATATAGATTCACTAGTACAACATTCACCTACAATGAGTCACTTCGATATGTCTAAAGAAGAAAGAGAAGCAGTAGGTATATATGATGGTCAAGTAAGATTATCAGTTGGAGTAGAAAACGTAGACGATCTTATCGCTGACTTAGATCAAGCTCTAAAAATAGTAGCTGAAAAAGTTAAGTAATAAGTAAGATATATTAACAAAAATGTATAAGTAAAAAATAAAAACTCACTAATGAGGATCTTCCTCTTAGTGAGTTTTTATTATGTAAAAGACTTATACATATATAATGGTTTGCTAGGTCATATCTTTGTGAAAAGAAGTAGGGAAGATTAATAAAATAATGATTAATAAATAAAAACAGTTTATATTAAAAAATATAAACTGTTTTTATTTGAAGAAATTGTTTTGAGTATCCCAAAGTCTAATACAAATTTCTAATAAAAATGTATCGTCTGCTTCTTCAAGTGATAGATGAGTAATTTCTTCAATCCTCTTTAATCTATATAGAAGTGATTGTCTATGCAAATGTAAGAGTCGGGATGTTTGACTTACATTTCCTTTATTTTGTACATAAGCCTTAAAGGTATTTAATAGATTTAGATTATTCTTTGAATCATACTCTATTAATCCACCTATTACATTTAAACATATAGTGTTGGCTTCTTTATCATTAGATAATATGGATAATAATCTATATATACTAGGATTTTTATATATATTCCTAAAACCAGCTTTCTTTGTATCACGATTGATTTCAAGTGAAATTTTGGCATCAGAAAATACTTTATTAAAGGATTTGTTTTCTATTTTATTTTCACTTATACCCCAAGATAAGGTAAGTCTAGGATATATGAGTTTGATCCTATCTTCGATAGTATCTAAAAAGCTATTAGAAGATTTTTCTATATCGTCACCTCTAACCTCAAGAAAAATAATTAATCTTTCTTCCTGATAAGTTACCATAACTTCTTGTTCCATGTTTTGTGCCGCTCTTAAGACTTCTGTCTTTAGATTCTTTATACAATTAAACTTCCACTCCTCATAGGATGTAAAGTTAGATCTTTGTAAGTCATATGAGTTTTCTAAATTTGATATTAATCCAACTATCCCAATATAAGAAAGGGAAAGATTATATCCTATAGTTTTAGATTTAGTGACTAATTCATCTATCTTATCTTCATCAGCTGTTACAAGATCCCAAACGAAACTATCTTTATGGTGCATTTCAGTTTCAAAAATAGTTTGCTCTCTATCAAACCATAGAGAAATAGGGGAAATTATATGTCTGGTTATATATTTCTTATTATCTTTAGCATAGTCAAAGCCATCTTTATCACCCAGTGCTTCAAGATATAGATATCCATATAACATATTTTTAGAAGAAATTTTATTGACTGTATAGATTTCCTTGCAATCAAAACCACTTAAAAGGCTTAAATTTTTTCTTGAAGATAAAACCTTAAGTGGTGCTTCTAATGTTTCTAATAGATTGTCTGAACCTTCACTACGACCTTTTATAGTACCTGAGGTATTGACAATAACAGCTTGATTCCCCAGTTCTTTATATATTAACTGAGCCGCTTCTGATAGTGTAGATCCACTTAAAAACAAGGTTAATAATTTCTTTTGTAAGGTCTCAAAAACTCTTGCATTTGAATGTTTAAGTCTATTAATCTCCAATAATACTGTTTCAATAATAGTTCCAAATCTAACCTTCCAAGGTATATCAATAATGGGAAATTTTAAACTATTTGCATAGTCAATAATAGATTGGGGGATCTCATCTACATACTTTCCTGTTGAAATAACTAAGGCAGTTGCACCTGAATTATATATGTCTCTTACAAAGTTTTTAAAAACTAAATGATCTTCCTTACAACCTATAGCAGTTGTTAGGACTAATTCATTTTTATGAACAAAGTTTTCAACGGGTAGCTCAGTAACTGAAATAGCTTCTATATTTCTTTCATCAATTGTTTCTATATCAGTTTTAACGATAGCTCCATTTATAATATTTAAATTTAAAAAGTCTTTAATAGTAAACATTCTAATTTTAACCTCCAATACAATAAATAATAGGTCTAATATACAAGACTTATATTTATTGTATCATAAATTATTATAATAGTAGTGTATAAATGGAAAAATGACTAATATAATTTTAATATTTCATACAAT
>NZ_JBQDAA010000042.1:10311-14369 GCF_052089545.1 Tissierella sp.
ACAATTCTATTGATGCTTTAATATACTATAATATTAATATAGGTGATTTGCAAATATTCTAAATATTGAAGGTTTTAAAAGGAGGAAAGATGAAAGATTTTGAATATGGAGCAAGAGCAAAGATAGGTTTAGTTTATCCGGCCCCAGGTTGGGTTATGGAGCCAGAATTTAACAAGATGAGTCCAGAAGGAGTAATAACATGTGCTACAAGGATTTCTTTACATGAAACAAACGAAGAAGGACTATCTGGGATAGGAAGTGAAGCTATAAAGGCAGCTAAACTGTTAGCACAAGCACCAGTAGATGTTATAGCACTTGGATGCACAAGTGGAAATTTTATGGGGGGAGCCGAGTACGATAATGAAGTTATTCAAAAAATGGAAAAGTCATCGGGCGTTCCTTGTATTACAACTTCTAGTTCAGTAGTAGATGCATTGAATAGACTTAATGTAAAGAAAATTGCAGTTGCAACCCCATATATAGAAGAAGTATATATGAAGGGAAAATCATTCTTGGAAGAAAGTGGATTTGAAGTAACTAATATAAAAGGGTTAAACTTATTGTATGATAGGGAGATTGATAGTCAAAGTTTAGAAACTGTATACAAATTTACTAAAGAAGTAGATACAAAAGATGCAGAAGCGGTAGTTATACTTTGCACTGGTATAAGAAGTATAGGAATTATAGAACATTTAGAAAAGGATTTAAATAAACCTGTAATATCTGCTATACAAGCAACCTTTTGGAATGCTCTAAGAAAAAGCGGTGTAAGCGATAAAATAAAGGGATATGGAAGTCTACTTGAAAACTACCAAACAAATTGACTATAAATTATTTAAAAGTTCATACATTTATGTCAGTGAAGAAAACGTTCTTATATAGTAATATTAATTGTAAGAGTAAATATGAATTATATATTTTTACAAAGAAGGGAGATAGAAAATGGATATAAAAAAGCAAGTAGAAAATCTCAATGATGAACTGATAGCTTTAAGAAGAGATTTTCATATGCATCCAGAATTGGGATTTGAAGAATATAGATCTCAAGAAATAGTTTTAAAGTACTTAAAAGATTTAGGTTTAAAAGCAGAAAAAATGACTAAAACAGGTGTAGTAGCACTTTTAGAAGGTGATAAACCTGGTAAAACATTACTTATGAGAGCAGATATGGACGCGCTTCCTGTCACTGAAGAAAACGATGTCCCATATAAATCTAAAAATGAAGGTAAAATGCATGCTTGTGGACATGATGGTCACATGGCTATGTTACTGGTAGCAGCAAAGATACTTTCTAAGCATAAGGACAAGATACATGGAAATATAAAATTTGTATTTCAGCCAAATGAAGAGGATGCAGGAGCAGTATTCATGGTAGAAGATGGAGTATTAGAAAATCCAAAAGTAGATGCTGCAACAGCTATTCATCTTTGGACTCCTATAGAAAGTGGGAAGATAAGTGTAAGTGAAGGACCAGTTATGGGCGCTATGGATGTTTTCGATATAACAATCCATGGAAAAGGTGGGCACACTGCAATGCCTCAAGAAACAATTGATCCTGTTATAGTAGCAGCTCAAATAATAATGGGTGCTCAAGTTGTACAAACAAAACAAATCAATGCATTGACACCTACACTGATAACCTTTGCAAAAGTAAATTCAGGAACTGCATCAAATATAGTACCAGAAAAAGTAGAATTAGCAGGAACACTGAGATACCTATATAAAGGTGGACCAGATTCAATAGAAAGACCAAGAGAAAGATTAGAAAAGATAGTAAAAGGCATATGTGAAACTTTTGGAACAACTTATGAAATGAACTTTACTCCAAGTAACTTTACGGTAGAAAATGATAAGGAACTTACAGGAAAGATCAAAAAGATAGCAGCTGACTTAGTGGGCAATGAAAACGTTGTACCATATGTAACTTTAGCTGGAGAAGATTTTTCAGAATTTACAAAAGAAGTACCGTCAACATTTTATTTTGTAGGGGTAGGCAACAAGGAAAAGGGAACAGACTATCCTCACCACCATCCTAAATTTGATATGGATGAAGATGCACTAGCTACAGGGGTAGAAATGCACGTCAAAGCTGCCTTAGAATATTTAAATAAGTAGTAAAACAAACAAAGAAAGCGAGGGGAATTATAATTGGACTTAATAAAAAAGATTGACCGAGTAGTAGAAAAAGTTGAAGCATTTATATTAAGTAGTAGTATTATTTTGATGGCAACAATACTAATTGGTAACGTTATCGCAAGAAGAGTTTTTAACAACTCATGGACTTTTGCGGAAGAGGTAGGTCAACTACTAGTTGTTATAGTTACATTTATGGGACTAGGTTACGGAGTAAGAAAAGGACAACACGTTAATATGTCAGCTATAATAGATATAGCACCAAGAAAAGGAAAAAAAATTATGGCAATATTTATAGCATTTATATCTATGGTTACAATGTTTTTCTTTGCATATTTAAGTTATAAGTACACATTAACAGTAATAGCAAGAGGTAGAGTAACACCCGCACTTGAGATGCCAAGGTACTTTACTACTATGTTTTTACCCATAGGATTTACCTTAGGTGGTATTCAGTACTTAATTAACTTAGTTTTAAATCTTACTAATAAAGACGATATATACTTTAGTAATGAAGCACCTATGGTTGATTATGACGAGATACCAGAAATACAACCTGAAGGTGTAGATGCAAAACAAAATGCTAAAAAGGAGATGAAATCATGATATTTACTTTACTTGCAATACTGTTTGTACTCTTATTTACAGGAGCACCTTTGATGCTCGGACTTTTAATAGGACCTGTGGCAGTAGTTGCATTATACATGCCAGACATTGATTTAATGTGGCTAACTCAACAGATATCCGGAGGAGTAGAAGTATTCTCTCTTTTAGCAGTACCAATGTTTATATTTGGTGCAGATATTATGAGTATGGGACACACTTCAAATAGACTACTTGATCTAGTAAATACATTCGTAGGACATGTAAAGGGTGGACTTGCTATAACAACAGCAGCTACATGTACATTCTTTGGTGCAATATCAGGTTCAACTCAAGCAACTGTTGTTGCGGTTGGTAAGCCAATGTATTCAAAGATGGTAGATAAGGGATATGGAGTATCGGAATCATTAGCTTTAATAATAAACTCATCAAATATAGCTCTACTTATACCACCAAGTGTTGTAATGGTAATGTACGGAGTTGTAACAGGAGCGTCAGTTGGAGAACTATTTATAGCAGGAATTGGACCAGGACTTGTAGTATTAGCATTCTTCTGTATATACAACTATTTTGATGCAAAGAAAAAAGATACACCAGTTGAAGAAAAATCTACTTGGGCAGAAAGAGGAACAGCTTTTAAAAAGGCTTTACTACCATTAGGTTTCCCTGCAATTATAATAGGTGGAATTTATGCAGGACTATTTTCTCCTACAGAAGCAGCAGCAGCATCAGTATTATATGCTTTAATACTTGAAGTAGTTATATATAAGTCAATCAAACTTAAAGATATACCAAGTATAGCACTATCATCAGGTATGGTAACAGCAGTAGTGTTTATATTAGTAGCAGCAGGAGCGTCATTTGCTTGGATGTTCTCACTAGGAAGAATACCACAAATGTTAACAGCTTCAATTCTTGGAACGGATCCAAGTGCAATAAAGATACTAACAGTAGTAAGTATATTCTTTTTCGTAGCTTGTATGTTTGTTGACCAACTAGTAGCTATAATAATATTAGCTCCTATATTTGTAGGTCCAGCAGCAGCAGCAGGAATAGACCCTATACATTTAGGTGTAATAGTAACTCTACAAAGTGCAATAGGTTCTGCAACACCACCGTTTGGTTGTAACATATTTACAGCATCGGCCGTGTTTAACAAACCTTATATGGCTGTTATTAGAAAGACAGTACCTTATTTCGTAATGTTCTTTATAGTTTCAGCACTAATGATATTTTTCCCACAAGTAGCACTGTTTTCTAGGAACCTATTATATTAATGAGAGGAGGATTTTAAAATGAAAAAAAGAATATTAGCTTTAATG
>NZ_JBQDAA010000043.1:0-14307 GCF_052089545.1 Tissierella sp.
TTTAGCCATCTTAAAACCTCCAATTTTAAGCCTATTTGTGTTTAACACCCTAATTTGTATATTAAAAGGTACCATTCACTTATAAATAGAGTATATACTGGATTGATTTGTTAATCAAGGTAAAAAGGGTAGTATTCACTATTCTTCTGTTACATCTTCTGATACATCTTTTATCATGTAAATCCTGTGCACAATGTATACAGTGTAAATCTTGTAAACCTTGTATACAGGATAAACTATATCTTTTTACAAAAAAATAATAGCTTAATACTATTAAATTTCAATTATAAATTCAAAAGACAGAGTTTTTTTTGAACTCTGTCTTTTGAAGATTAATTATTATATAGTTTTAAAAGTTTATTAGATTTTACTTTAGTAAGTATTATCCTTAAAAACCATAAGGATTGCTGATTGTTTTTACTCCACTTTCATTCTTTACTTTAATATTGAAATTTTTATTCCGTTTATCAAATGCTTCATCAATATATTTTTCCATATTATTAAAAAAAGTCGAAAATTTATAGATTGAACAATATGCCTCTGAATCATTATAATGAGGACTGGTTGATTTGTTATCTTCTAATATAGCATTATTTCTTCGAACCAAAAAAGGTACTTTATTATTAAATTCATATGTTGGTGATTTTAAAGTCAATCCACAATTACAATTATTTCCACTGCACACTGTCTCACTATAAACTTTATCAAATAGTTCATCTCTAACAATACCAATTAAACCTTTTCTATTTCCCCAAAGGGCTGCTTGAATTTCCGAATTTATATATGGTCTTTGCGAAGTTTCTTCTCCTATAAGTACTATTACTACTGTTGAATCTCCGATAAAATCTTCTCGAATTGTCCTCATTATTGTTTCTTCTGATGAATTAGGATTTATATCTCCTTCGGCAACAGATTTATCAATAAACTCGCCACCTTCAACACCTTTTTCTATTATTTTGTCTTTTAAATCTTGATCTCTTGCATGATGGTAACTAATAAAAGTTTTATGCATCTTTCTCTTCACTCCAATCAAATTTCTTTATGTTAAATTTTTCTTTTATATTATCGCTATTAAAATAACAATTAAGATTCTTTATGTCGCGTATAATTTCTTCATATCTATAATAGTTTTCTTGAACCAACTCAATAGTTGTTTCATGAACGATTATATTTTGGTCATCTGAAATTTTAATACAATCCTTATTAATTATATAATCAAACCAACGTCTATAATCGCTTTGGTGTTTACTAAGAAAATGATTTAACTTCTGTAATATTTCAGTAGATAAATCATATATTTCTTTATCTTTTTCAGGATCTAAAAGTTCAAGATTATCTTTTATATGTTTATAATTTAAACTTCGCACATAGATAATACCTTGTGAACCTTGAAAATCCAATATTTGACAATAACTATATACATTTATTTTTCTTTTTAAGCACACAAACCTAAGCTTCCTTTAAATTGTTTTGGAAGTGCTAATAAAAATGAATCCATAAGTTTATCTAGTTGTTCAGATGTTAATGATAACTTATCAGATAAAGTCTCTATGAATATCTGAATTATCATGTGGAAAGCCTCTACCCATGTAATATCAGACAACTCATCACTTAGCAGATAAAAGATTTCACCTAAGGTTCGATTATCCGTGGTTTGTCTGTTTTCTACAGCTAGCATCATATATCTAGTAAATACTATTGCAATATGAGCATTCATTGCATCGAAAGACAGAGATCTACACTCTTTACTGAGTTTTAGATATGATTTACAAACTTTGAAGAAGACTTCAATGTCCCATCTTTTTCCATAGATTCGGATTACTTCTTCTTCACTTATGTTCATATCAGTTGTAATTAGAGCTAGATAGTCTTTTCTTTTGTGTTTGTTTCTAACATAGACTATCCTTGCTGGAATTACAATATTATCTTTTACAACAGTAATTTCAACAGATAGAAGGTACTTAGAACGACCTCTTCGTTTCTTGTTTTGTTTGTATATTTCAGTTAGAGGCATCATTACACCATTGTAAAGATAATGCATTTTAGATGTTTTCTTTGCCATTGCAATGACATCTAGTCCTTTGTTCTTGATTGCAATAAGAGAAGATGGTGAACAAAACCATGTGTCAAATAGTACATAGGAAGCTTGAACTTTGGCTTTAATTGCAGCATCTATCAAATCAAGCATAACAGCTGTTGCTTTTGTTTGCGCTAATTTTCTTCTTTTAAATCCAATGCTTCTTTTATCTAGATCTTTAGCTTCATTGATTCGTGTTTTACTATTTGCTGAAGATAAAAGACATGAATTTACTGGAAGAAAAGTATTTCCATCTGACCATCCTAATATTGCAAATTTTGTGCCAATTCAAGTTGTCTAATTTCCAACATTCAAATAAGGCTGTTATAAGATACTTGTCAAATTGAGAATGTATGTATTTGATTTTAACCACGACAGTACAATAGTATATGCATAAAACAAGGGTTTCTCATTTTGATAATCATACTCAAAATGAGAAACCCTTGTTATACATAAGAGATCATCTCTTCTGCTCTTTCATGTTTATTCCTTTTGCTGTTCCAAATTTTTCTCCATTAATTAATGCTGCTTTTATTTTTTTTTGTAAAGTAGTTACTGCATTATAATCTTTTGGACATTCTTCTAAGGTATTAAATAGTCTTTTTTCCATCTGTCTATCATCTATATCTTCTGATATAATCTTGTATTGCTTCTGAAATTTTACTATATTACTTTCTTCTGAGAGTAATATTTGAAGCTTTGGATTCAATAACCAAGAATCACAAACAAATACTATTCTTCTCTTTTCTTTATCTCTACTCATAAAAAATTCTACTGCCTTTTTATAAGATTCTTGACATAATTCAAATTCGAGTGGTTCTCCTGCTTGAATATGTGTATTTAATATCATGATATCATCATGGATTCCTATAGATTCAAGATACTTTTTAGTTTGTTCATCTTCTACTATTTCAAATTGTAGTCTACCCAACTTAAATACTTTCATATCTATAGATTTTTCTACCCATTTATACTCTTTGATTCCTAAGACTCCATTTTTCTTTTTGTATTCTTCTGCCCATAGATCTATATCACTCATTGTTTCATAGTATATGCTTTCTGAAATACCTTCTTCTTTATATTTAGATAATGTATCTTTAGATATCTCTTTTAAGATTTTATACATTTCTTCATATGGAGATGGTGAGTTTTCTAAGATATTTTTATGAAATGTTTCTCTATCTCTATGATACATCTCTTTGTATACATCTTCAGTTTTTTTATGCAATTCACAAGGATTCTCACAATCTTCACATCTAGAATATATCTTTTTCTGATTTGAAAGTTCAAACTTTAATGCAACAGATTTTACAGGAAAAAGTTGATAATATTCATTTACACTAATTTTTTCTATATTATCCATAATTCCTAAGATTTTTTTCTGATTCTCTAATGGAAAGTTTTTATTTCCTGGTGAAATTTCCTTTGATGCATAGAGGTCTTTTTCTTCTTGTATTTGCTCTAATATAAGTTCCTGAATGCAATCAAGAGCTACTATTGATAACTTATCCATTATCAATGCTCTAATTGATTCTGCATTCTTAGTATATGACTCTATTAGATTTTCAATTTTATTTCCAACTGTATATATTACATATGCAAAATATTTTCCATCTTTTTCAAATACCTTGTATTCATATTCCATATCTAGATAATTTTCAATAGTTTTTGTTTCTTCTTCTATTTTTCGATTTATAATTGGCGGTATTTTCCTGGATCTATATCCTAGAAATGTATTAAGTGTATTTCTTTTGCTATTCATTTTTTCTATTATATCTTGTTTGAAATCTTCCATGTTTTGATGCTTAGATAATATGATTTTACTCATAAATTGTCTCCTTATTGTTTCTTTTCATATTGATGTCTATACCTAATGCCCCAATAAGAACAATCCCTTTTACTAGCATCTGATAATATTCTTCTATATCTAGAAAAATCATTCCATTAGCTAGGACTCCTATAATAAGGCAACCAATAATTGATCCTGCTAGATGTCCTTCTCCACCCTTTACACTTATTCCGCCTAGAACCACAGCTGTTACTACATCTAGTTCAAAACCAGTAGCTGTATTTGGCAGTCCACTATTTATCCTTGATAGTGTTACAATGCCAGCTACAGCTCCAAGAATTCCTGAAATTGTATATACAAAGTATTTAACTTTTTTTACATTTATACCTGATAGATATGATGCTCCCTCATTGCTCCCTATTCCATATATATGTCTTCCCATAGCTGTTTTATACAATATAAAAAAACCAATTCCGTAAACCATTATTTGTATTAATACAGGTGCTGGCAATATTCCTATATATCCCTGACCAATAAATCTAAAAGATTCTGGAAATCCATATACAGACATTCCACCTGTTATAATATAGGCTATACCTCTATAGATAGTAACTGTACCTAATGTTGCTATAAGTGGGGGAATGTTTATCTTATTGATTAATAGAGCATTAATCATTCCAAGTACTGCTCCTGCTAGAAGAGTTATAAGGATTGCTGGTATAATTCCTATTCCGCTTACAAGAAGCTTAGCCATTATCACTGATGTAAGAGCTATGGTAGAACCAATAGAAAGATCTATTCCTCCTGTTATAATTATCATGGTCATACCAACTGTAGCTATTCCAATTACTGATATTTGTCTTAGTATATTTGTAATATTGGCAAAAGACATAAATTTAGGATTTTTAATTGAGAAAAATATTAGAAGTCCTATAAAAAATATTACAGTACCATATCTAAATATTGTTTCTTTTATCTTTTTATTATTCATGACTATCTCCATTCATTTTAATAAACTTTGCAGAATCTCTTAAAATTTTTTCTGATGTGATTTCACCTTTCTTATATTCAGATACTATTTTACCTTGACTCATAACTAGAGTTCTATCTGAAAGTTTAATGATTTCCTCTGATTCAGAAGATACTATAAGTAGAGATTTACCTGCTCTTGCTAATTGAAACATTATTCTGTATATATCTTCTTTAGCACCTACGTCTACACCTCTAGTTGGCTCATCCATTATTATTATATCTAAATCATTTATGAGCCATTTGCCTATAGCTATCTTTTGTTGATTTCCTCCACTCAATTCTTTAGCCTTTTGTGAAATCTTTGAATATTTTACTTCTAATGAAGCTAAGTTTTTTTCTACTTCTTGTGTCTCTAGCATTTTATTTATAGAAAGATTTTTAATAAATTTTTTCAAAAATACTATGCTTGTATTTTCTCGTAAAGAAAGATCCATAAATAGACCAGTATCTTTTCTATCTTCTGTTATAAAACCAATCTTATTTTTTATCGCATCAATTGGACTCTTGATATTTACTTGTTTGCCTTTAACAATAATTTCTCCTTTTTTCAGTTTATCTATTCCAAATATGGCATTTAAGACTTCTGTCCTTTTTGAGCCTAATAGACCTGATATTGATAAAATCTCTCCCTTATATAGCTCTAGATTTATATCATGTACATTGTTTGTATTTACATTTTTTAATTCTAACACCTTAATGCTTTTATCTACTACACTGGAAGTTTCTTGATTGCTTTTTAAAATATCTTTTCCTACCATATCTTCAATTACATCATCTATTGTGTACCATTCATTCTCCTTATGTTTTGTATTGACATGTTTTCCATCACAAAACACTGTTATAGTATCTGATATTTTAAATACTTCATCTAACTTATGAGATACGTAAATAACTGCTATTCCATTTTCTTTGAGAGTGAAAATTACTTCATGAAGCTTATTAGCTTCTTCTTCTGTTAAAGATGCTGTAGGTTCATCAAATAAAACTATATCAGATTGATGCATAAGAGCTTTTGCTATCTCAATAGTCTGCCTACTTCCAATGCCTAGGTCTTTTATTTTTTTATTTACATCCATAGTGATACCAATACTATTTAAAATCTCTATAGATTTTTCTATCATTTTTTTTCTATCTAAATCCCATTTCTTTTTTATCTCTTGTCCATAAAATATATTTTCATATACTGTTAATTCCGGAATAAGATTTAATTCTTGATATACTGCACTTATGCCATTCCCTAGACTCATTCTTGGATTATTATCTTTTATCTTAAAGTTTCTTAAAAATATTTCTCCTCTAGTAGGTCTAACAGCACCTGTTATAATCTTAATTAGTGTAGATTTTCCTGCACCATTTGCTCCTACAATAGCGTGTATTCTGCCCTTATAAATATCTAAATCTATATTGTCTAGAGCAAGAACACCTGAATAGTTTTTTGAAACATTTTTTAAACTCAATATTGAATTCATAGTCTACCTCTTTATCAAAATTTTCAACACTATATTTGAAATATAGTGTTGTTTTTATTATATTATTATATTATTATATTAATAGTCTGATATGTTTTCTTTTGTTACTTGTATCATTGGAAATTTAATCATTTCTTTTATAGTTTCTCCATCAACTATTTTCTTTGCTGTTTCAATAATTATTTTTCCACTACCAAATGGATCTATATCTACAGTTCCTCTATAGATTCCATCTTCTTTTATTTTATTAACTGCTTCTTCTACTGCATCTAATCCTACTAGAACTACATCATCTCCTACTCTTTGAGCAGCCATCATGGCCTCATATCCTCCAAGTACAGCATCATCACTTACTCCAACTACTGCATTTAAATCTGGATTTACTTGAAGTATGTTTTCTATGGCTTTAAGTCCTGTTTCTCTATTATTTGCTTCTACTTCTGCTACAAATTCAGCATTAGGAGCATGTTTTAATATACCTTCTTTTAAACCTTCTGTTCTCTGGATAACTGCTGGTACTTGAGTAAATGCTAATACTGCAACTTTAGCTTCACCATTCATATTTTCTGCTATATATTTTCCAGCTATTTCTCCGCCTGTAAAACCATATTCTTTTTCTATTAAGCTTACATATGCATCAGTATTTTCCATTTCTACATTTGCTGCGATAACTTTTATCCCAGCTTCTTTTGCTTTATCTACAGATGGTTGCAATGCTGTTGGGTCATTTGCGCTAAGAATAATTACATCTACATCTTGTACTATAAGTGTTTCAATTGCATCAATTTGTGGTTGTGCTTCATATTTCCCATCATGGATTGTAAGTTCAAAACCAAGTTCTTCTGCTTTTTCTTTCATTCCATTTATCATAGATATGAAATAAGGGCTAGTAACATCCATTGTTACATATGCTACTTTTGTTGTGGAATCCTTATCTGCACCTTCGTTGCTACATCCTACTAATAGACTTACTGACATCGCTAAAACTAATAACAATACTAATATTTTTTTCATCCTAAACTCTCCTTTATTTTTTGTTTTTTATAGAATATTTACTATCCTATGTTCTCGCTGTAGATATAGCTTCTTGAAGATTTTCAACTGGTGTATCATTTAAACAATTACATCCTAATGCACAAAGATAGTTATCATAAGGCTCCATATCTTTTTTCAATTGAACAGTTGCCTTTTTTATTTCTTCTCTTGTGCCTCGACCTACAAGCTCTATTGGATCTAAATTTCCAATCAATACTATATCATCAGGAATCTTTGGTGCTACTACTTTATAATCTAAAATCTGATCAAGGCTTATACCATCTATATTGCACTTAATCATTAGATCTAAGAGTTCTGTAGTATCTCCACATATATGCATTCCCTTCCAGCTATCAAGATTATCAAGTATTTCTTTATTTCTTGGAACTACGTATTTTTCAAAATCAGCTGGGCTTAAGGTTATAGCTCCTGGTTCTGCTATTTGTATATATTTAGCCCCTACATCATTTACAGCCCTCGTATATGCCTTTATAGTTTCTTTTGTAAAATCTAGCAATGCTTCTACATATTCTCTATTTGTAATAATTGATTTTAAAAGGTGTGTAGCTCCAGCTATTTGTATTGCTAATGTAAATGGTCCTTGTATAGATACATACAAGGGCTTGTCTATATTATTTGCAATTAGCCTTAAACTCTCAAGATTTACTGGCATTCTACCTGTTTTATATGGATCTGGTACTTCTAATTTTCTTACATCTTCTAAGGTTTTTATAGGATGTTCTATAACGCTTGGAAAGTCATATTTTGGTTTTAATAGTTTTATTCCCAAGGCTTCAGAGCATATTGCTCCATCACAAAGTGAATATGAAAAGTCAGATTCAAATACTTCATCCATTTTCTTAGCTAATTCTAGTTGTTTCTTTGGGTCTTCATAAACTTCATATGCAGTATATCCTACTAGTTCAAGCCCATTTGTCCCCATATCAGCTAAAAAAAACCTTCTATTTTCACTATTTACATATTCTAGTAAAGTCATATCTCTCCAGTTCTTAATAGTTATCACCTCTCATTAATTTCCTTATAAGTGTTACTCCTTCTACTGCATTTCTAGCATATCCATCACAGTCTATTTCATCTGCATATTTTTGGCTTATACATCCCCCACCTATTATTACTTTAGGCAGTCTTTTTTTCAAACACTCTTCTTTGTTGAGCAAATCTACTACTTCTTTCATAGCACCCATAGTTGTAGTCATCATAGTAGATAGACCTATAACATCTACATCTTCTTCAATAGCTTTTTTTACGATTTCTTTAGCTCTTACATTAAGTCCTAAATCAATTACTTGAAAGTTAGCAGACTCTAACATTATCTTTACTATGTTTTTTCCTATTTCATGATGATCACCTTCTACTACTGCTATCATTACTTTAGGTCCATGTGAATGTTTTTCTCCACCTTTAGTTCTAAGATATTCTATTCCTTTTTTTAAAGTGTCAGCACATACTATAACTTCTGGAATATAGTATTCTTTGTTTTCAAAAAGCTCTGTGACTTTTAGCATTCCATCACTTAAACCTTTTTCATAAATATCATCTATTGAAATTCCATTTTTAATAGCATTATCTATTGCTTCAATAATCCCGTCTTCATCCATATTAACGATACAATCAGAAACTCTTTTTATTTCTGTCATGTCATACTCCTTTATCTCTTATAAATTATCTATAAGCCAGTCTCTTATTTTTATATAACTTAAATAGTCTAAGCTATGAAACATCTCTACTTCTCTTTCTGGTACAAACTTCATATCTTCTTTATTACCAAGCAATTTTTCAACTTCTTCTAAAATGGTTTCTCTACCTATGTTTTTTTCTGCTAATTTTAAAATCATCCAATCTTGAATTCCATATATTAGGTTTTTAAGCCTTATAGATTCCATTGGCTTACCATTCTTTCCTGGGTAAACAAAGTACATATCTCCAGCTGCCCACTTCTCTTTTTTATAGCTAGCATCTCTCATAATGTCACCTGGCCAAATACCATATGCCCATCTCAAAAATCCTTCTAAATCCATATAATATGTGAACCAACCTATTAATCTAGATTCAATTAAAGGTGATTTTAAAAATATATTTAATTGTTGTGGAAAGCAACATGAAAACCAAGTAGTTTTCCCTCCCTTTTTACTCATTTTTTGCTTTAATTTATCTATTTTTGATTTATTTTTTACAAGTTCACATGTATTTAATGATACTGATCTTATATTTTTACCATATCCCTCTAAAAACTCTTGATCATGGATTGCACATTTAATATCAATATTCTCACCATTATTTGCTTCTTTTAACAGTCTCTCACCAGCTCTAAATAATTCTACATTGTTAGGTTCATCACTCATAATCAATGTTCTATCCCATACTCCAAGCTCTTTTAAATGGTTAAATACAAGGGAAATGTATACTCTCAATTCTTCTTTGTTTGAAATATATTTAAATGTTTTAGTTTTTTCATCAAAGTAGCTAATTCTTATAGGATCTTTATAATCTTCTAAAGGATTACCAAATTTAAATGCATCCCAATTTCCAATTATTCCGAAAATGTTTATTTCATCAAGCATATTATGCTTTCTAGCAATTTCTATATATTTATCCATAGCACTAAAATCACATAATATATTGCCTAACTTATTCTTTATAACTTTGACAATATTTAACTCAAAGAGATTCATATGATTTTCTTCTACTCTAAAGCATTGCTGCCCAGCCCATGGATAGTCAGATATTATAAGATCACAGACTCTTTGCCCAATCTTAGACATCCCTTCCATGTAATTGTCAATGATTTCCATATGCTCGTCACCATAATAAGGCACATCATATATTCTTGCCCAATTGCATGGATGTTGCCATAGGTCCATAAAAAAATCAGAATCCTTAATCTCTGGTAATATGAACTCTGATACTTTTATTTTAAGTTTTTTTTCAAATATTAAGCTTTCACAGTCATATCCCTTTGAATGATATGCTTGTATTGTAGCTTCGATCTCCCTACCATCAAATGATTTTGGTAGTTTTCCTGTAATATATATTAATTGATTATCGTCTATGGAAAGCATGTTTTTTGAATTCATAAGCTTATCTGCTACAAGATTCTTTTCATCATCCATTACATAATCTACGAGGTTTAACTTAAAATATTCACTTAATTCTGTATTATCATCAACTGATTTTGCACTTATATTAACTCTTACTTTATCTATTAAACCTTTCCAAGGGATATCCATATAATTATCTATGACAGTAACAAATTCCTCTTTAGCATCTATTAATAGTTGTAATCCAAATTCCTCATTTTTTAATACATTCATACTTAAATTATCATCATAATTATCTAATTTTTGTCCTGCAATATGTTTATATGCAGAATTTAATAATTTAAAATTTGCTTTCATAATACCCCTCCACTAATATGATACTTCTATTTATATTTACTCTAAAATTTCATTTTCTATTTATTATATCATTATAGATAATTTAATCCTATGCTTATAACTTTTTTTAATAGCTAGTTTTTTCCTATAGATTATGTTTATATCAGTAGGAAATTTCATAGATGAATTCAGAACTTTAATTTTTAAATAGTATTGTTAAGAGCTGTTTAATTTCATCATATAATCACTAATCAAAGATACTACTTTTATCTTTATAACTATTTTAACAAGTTCACTTATATCGTATCCACCATGACGAACGTATAGTTTGTCGACTGGAGTATCCTTAGGAATAAAAGAAAGGGTTGGTTTTTCTTTAATAAATTCTCCTATCCTATTAATGGCTTCCTGCTGAGTCATATCTGAAATTCCAAATGGACCCTCCTGATAGAGTAAGTAACTCTTCAATAAAATTAGCCGCTTCGTCATCTGTCATCTTGGACATAAATTTAAAATTGAGATTATTCCGTTTCCCATAAGAAAATGAATTCTTAAAATCATTAAATGTTTCCATTAAATTACCTCCTTATCTAAATATAACTTTTATATTATCTCCTATATTAACATCGTAGATTATATGGTTAATTTATTTTCCATGATCTCATTTCTTTAATTTATTATTTTTAATACATGTTTACTTGTTTTTAAGAAATACCTCTTCTAGCACATAATAAAATTCATCTAAAGGAGTATTATCCCTACTAGATTTCATCCTTACTAGTGCACCTTGCCAACTATTTACAATAGTATTGGACAAGACTGTTGGTTCAATAATTGGTTTGAAGTTATAGGTTTCCTGTGCAATGACGATACATTTTTCTATTCTTTTTGCAATTTGTTTGTAAAATTTCTCAGTGATATTGGAAAATTCCATATTTACATCTGCCAACTCCTGTGAAAGATTTCCTAGAAAACATCCAAGCTTATAGTCTTCATCTCTCAAGTTATCTATTTTACTACGATAAAAATTCTTTATTCTATCTAACGGTAATACCTGATCATCTTCAAATAATAAAAATCTTTCCATTCCCATATCGTTCATATAGTATTCTAATGCTTCGAATGCATATTCTTCTTTTGTTTTAAAATAATAGTAAAAGGAACCTTTCGGTATATCTGCAGCGTCTACTAATTGCTGTACACTTGTTGCATTATATCCATTTAAATACATAACTCGTATAGAATCCTGAATTATTTTTTGTTTGTTATTTAATTTTTTATCCATAAATACTTATTCATCAACCTTCCCATAAATTTATATTATTTACTTAAACTTCGCACATAGATAATACCTTGTGAACCTTGAAAATCCAATATTTGACAATAACTATATACATTTATTTTTCTTTTTAAGCACACAAACCTAAGCTTCCTTTAAATTGTTTTGGAAGTGCTAATAAAAATGAATCCATAAGTTTATCTAGTTGTTCAGATGTTAATGATAACTTATCAGATAAAGTCTCTATGAATATCTGAATTATCATGTGGAAAGCCTCTACCCATGTAATATCAGACAACTCATCACTTAGCAGATAAAAGATTTCACCTAAGGTTCGATTATCCGTGGTTTGTCTGTTTTCTACAGCTAGCATCATATATCTAGTAAATACTATTGCAATATGAGCATTCATTGCATCGAAAGACAGAGATCTACACTCTTTACTGAGTTTTAGATATGATTTACAAACTTTGAAGAAGACTTCAATGTCCCATCTTTTTCCATAGATTCGGATTACTTCTTCTTCACTTATGTTCATATCAGTTGTAATTAGAGCTAGATAGTCTTTTCTTTTGTGTTTGTTTCTAACATAGACTATCCTTGCTGGAATTACAATATTATCTTTTACAACAGTAATTTCAACAGATAGAAGGTACTTAGAACGACCTCTTCGTTTCTTGTTTTGTTTGTATATTTCAGTTAGAGGCATCATTACACCATTGTAAAGATAATGCATTTTAGATGTTTTCTTTGCCATTGCAATGACATCTAGTCCTTTGTTCTTGATTGCAATAAGAGAAGATGGTGAACAAAACCATGTGTCAAATAGTACATAGGAAGCTTGAACTTTGGCTTTAATTGCAGCATCTATCAAATCAAGCATAACAGCTGTTGCTTTTGTTTGCGCTAATTTTCTTCTTTTAAATCCAATGCTTCTTTTATCTAGATCTTTAGCTTCATTGATTCGTGTTTTACTATTTGCTGAAGATAAAAGACATGAATTTACTGGAAGAAAAGTATTTCCATCTGACCATCCTAGAGTAAGGAGTCTAAACCCGTATTTGTAAGTTTTTTTAGCATGATCATATACCTTACAAAGTAATTCTACTTTTTTAGAACTATTTCTTTCAAACATAGTATCATCAATAATCAAGACATTTACACGTTTTTCATCAGTTAATTTGGTTATGCTAGATGTAGCTATCTTTGCAGACAAAAGTGATGTAAAGTTCATCCAGTTAATAGATGTGGAATTTAAAAATCTATATACTGTATCCTTGGCAAAGCTTTCGTTGTGTTTTCCTGTTAACATATTCATATACATGGATCTATTTGCAAATATTAAACTGAACAAATACTGAAACAATGTGATTACAGGTATTCCCTTAGTTTTATATGCATTTGAATCCTTAAGAATTGATGAAACCTTATACTTTTTTAAAAAGTTTATAATTGAAGAAGATACTTTCTTATCATTTTCGTAGTTTTGTGTTATAATTTTCATAGCATGAGCCTCCGTTTTTGATAGTTTTTTGTGGTGATTAAATTATACCAAAAACTGAGGTTTCGTGCTATTTATTTGTCAAATAATATTGAATTTTCAAGGTTCATAAGCTATTTTACAACTGCGAAGTTTAAGTTTATAAGTTGAATAATAAGCATCTAGGACTTGGGAAATATTATCTCTTTTTTTATTAAAGTTGAATAGAGTTCTTTTAGAAGCTATAAAGTTTCCTACTGTTTTTTTATAAATCTCATTGGATTTATCAAATAAAATATTGATTCCGCCAATATTGAAATTGTCTACCCTTAAAGAATACCTTTTCCCAAAAAAGCCAATAATTATATACAATAATAATATTGATAATAAAAGTATGGCTAATATTTCTATAAGTATTCTAACAGTACTAATATATTCTAATACAGGCTTATAATTAAATAGAGACCATTTATTTAAAGTATAAGCTAACAGTAAAAATACAAAAAATGAATACAACAAATCAAACGCAAATAATCCTTTAGATTTATTTCTTACTCTTACACATATCCATATTATAGTAATAAAAATGAATAGTATAATTTCATACAATGAGCCTATTAAATAATCCAAAAATATGCTCCTTTCTTTTCAATATTTTTCTTTTAAGTCATTTTATTTTTTCTTTTTCTTATCAGGCTCTCCCCATTCCAATAAGGTTCTATCATACCAAGTTATTTTATCAGGATCTGTT
>NZ_JBQDAA010000044.1:0-14068 GCF_052089545.1 Tissierella sp.
CTAGACCCAGTGTTTCCAATGGTTCTAAGACTTCCAGTCATCACTCCCACTCAATTGTTGCTGGTGGTTTATTTGTTATATCAAATACTACTCTATTTACTTCTTTTATTTCATCTGTTATTCTTTTTGAGATTTTTCCAAGTATAGTCATTGGTATCTCTACAAATTCTGCTGTCATACCATCTTTTGAGTTTACTGCTCTTAGGGCTATTGTGTGGCAGTAGGTTCTTTGACCGTCTACTACTCCTACAGATTGAAGGTTTGGTAGAACTGCAAAGTATTGCCATATGCTTAGTCCTGCCTTGTCTATTTCATCCCTATATATGAAGTCTGCTTCCCTTAGTATATCTAATTTATCCTTTGTAAGTTCACCTAGGCACCTTACTCCAAGACCTGGTCCTGGGAAGGGCTGCCTATCTACTATATGTGATGAGATTCCAAGTGCTCTTCCTACTTCTCTTACTTCTTCTTTATAGAGAGTTCTTAAAGGTTCTACAAGAGTAAAGCCAAGTTTTTCTGGAAGACCTCCTACATTGTGATGGCTTTTTACTGCAACTGAACCATCTTCGTTTACACTTTCAACAATATCAGGATAAATTGTTCCTTGAACTAAAAAGTCTATGTCTGTTAGTTTTTCTTTTTCTTCTTCAAAAACTCTTATAAACTCTTCGCCTATTACTTTTCTCTTCTTTTCAGGGTTTGTTACTCCGTAAAGTTTACTTAAAAATCTATCTTCTGCATCTACTACTATTAGGTTCATATGGTATTCTTCTTTAAATACCTTTTCAACTTCTTCTCTTTCATTTTTTCTAAGTAGTCCATGGTCTACAAAAATGCAAGTTAGATTGTCTCCTATAGCTCTATGAACGAGAACTGCGGCTACAGAAGAATCCACTCCTCCAGACAGTGCACAAATAGCTTTTCTATCTCCTACTTGTTCTTTTATTTCCTTTACACTCTTTTCTATAAATTCTTCCAATTTAGCCCTCCTATTTTCTACTATAGTTTGGTGCTTCGTTTGTTATATGAATATCGTGAGGATGGTTTTCTACTAAGGATGCTGATGTTATCTTTACATATTTAGAATCTTCTTGAAGTGCTTTTATATCTTTTGCACCTACATAGCCCATACCAGACTTTAGTCCACCTACTAGTTGATAAACTACATCTCCTAGTGCTCCTTTAAAGTGGATCCTACCTTCTACACCTTCTGGAACATATTTTTTAGTTTTTTCTTGGAAGTATCTATCTTTACTTCCTGCATCCATAGCTCCCATGGATCCCATACCTCTGTATGATTTATATCTTCTTCCCTCATAAAGAACTTCTTCTCCAGGACTTTCTTCAGTTCCTGCAAAAAGTGAACCAGCCATAACCGTACTTGCACCTGCTGCTATTGCTTTTGTTATGTCTCCTGAGAACTTTACACCACCATCTGCTATTACTGGCACATCATATTCTTTTGCAGCTTCAGCACAGTTTTGTATAGCTGTGATTTGTGGTACTCCTATACCTGTTACAACTCTTGTTGTACATATTGAACCAGGTCCTATTCCTACCTTTACTCCATCTGCTCCAGCCTTTATTAGGTCTCTTGTAGCTTCAGCTGTAGCTACGTTTCCAGCTATTACTTGTAGGTCTGGGTATTCTTTTTTTATCTTTCCAACTGATTCCATTACTCCTTTAGAGTGTCCATGAGCTGTGTCTAGTACTACTACGTCTACCTTTGCCTTAACTAGAGCTTCAACTCTTTCTAGCATATCTCCTGTAACTCCTACTGCTGCTCCAGCAAGTAGTCTTCCTTCACTGTCTTTAGCTGATTCTGGATATTCGATTGATTTTTCTATATCTTTAATAGTAATAAGTCCTACTAGTTTATTATCATCATCTACTAGTGGAAGTTTTTCTATTTTATATTCCTTCATAATCTCTAGGGCATCGTCCATAGAGATACCTCTTTTAGCAGTTATTAAATCTAACTTAGTCATAACATCATCGATCTTTTTAGATACTTCTGTTTCAAATCTTATATCTCTATTTGTTATTATTCCAACTAATATATTCTTTTCATCTACTATAGGAACTCCTGATATACGATATCTTTCCATTAGTTCTAGGGCATCTGATACAGCATGATCTTTAGATAAGGAAAATGGATCTAATATAACTCCGTGTTCAGATCTTTTTACTCTATCTACTTCTAAAGCTTGCTGCTTTATAGACATATTTTTATGGATAATACCTATTCCACCTTCTCTTGCTATTGATATAGCCATTCTACTTTCCGTTACAGTATCCATTCCTGCAGTCATAAGTGGTATATTTAATTTTATTTTTTTAGTTAATTGTGTGTTTATATTTGTTTCTCTAGGAAGTACCTCAGATTTACCAGGCACTAAAAGTATATCATCAAATGTTAAACCTTCTCCGACAAATTTCACTTAAAATTCCTCCTCTATAGTTTTTTAATATTATACCACAAATAGATGACTTTTACATCCATGTAGGTCAAATATAAAAACAAGAAAATAGGAGTTTTCCTATTTCCTTGTTTTATTTTACCCTAAAGGTTTTTGGAGCCTTCTTATACACAAGTAATAGGGCTAGGGATACGTATATGATTGTAAAGCCTAAAATATAGGGGAGCATCTGACTTGCAGAAAATCCTAGTCCTATAAAACCATAGGATACAAGGTAAACTAGTCCATTTATAATATTATATAGGGGATTTTTAATCTTTAAGTCTGTTGAAAAGGGCTGAAGTATATAGTAAACAAATATATAGTGGACTGAAAAAAATGTAGCTAGGAGTATTGTGGAAGCTATCATTGGCATAGCTTGTCCTATTCTCTCTGGAAGGTTAAAATATATTAATTGTACTAGACCTAGACAAAGAACAGTTATTGGAATCATATTATAAAATAGTATCTTTTTTAGTCTTAAAGAGAACATCCTCAAAAGTGCATCTCCTTCTTTATAAAACCCATATCTAAGAAGGCTCCTATCACAGTTATAAAATAGAGACTTCATAATAGCTGTTGAATTGCAAAGGGCATAGACTATAATTATAAATAGGCTAAATCCATCTATTAGCTCAGTTGTTGTTGTTTTTCCAAAACCGTCTACAAAAAATCTATCAACTATAAATATCCCTAAAAACACTAGAAGTATCCCTAATAGTTTCCTAATCATAGGTTTATAGACTACCCTCTTATGTCTTTTAAAGAATATATGATTTAAATATTCATAACCTTCTTTATCTATATTTTCATTTTCTTTTAAGTTTTCTCCATCAAAATCCTTATCCCTTAATTTTACTTCTTGAAAGTTTATATCCTGGGTACTTTCTTGAAAATCTTTATAGGTCTCAAGTTTGTTTGCATTATTTATAATATCCCAATATCTATCGTATTTTAGAAGATATATAAATCCTAGGATTCCTAAAAAACTAAGAATAATAGTTAAATAAGTGCTGGTTAAAATAGAAACTAGATTTAAAACTTCTGGCAACTTTGTTAGCATAACAATCCCATAGGTCCCAGCTATACCTAATAAAGCAAGGCCAAATCTAGCTTTGGGAAAATCATTTACAGAGTGTCCTGTTTTTTTGAATATATAGAGATGAGTAGCATCCATAAATATATCAAACATAGTAATAGATAGGGCTAAATAAACTCCAAATAAAGAATCCTTATTTAATATAAATTTAAAAAACAAAGCAAATACTAGAGCCTTACTAAATAGACCTCTTAGGTTTTTCCATATGGTCTGACTTACAGCATATACTTTAGGGTTCATCCTCATTTGTTTAACAACTATAAAAGTTTCTTGATTTGCCTCTATCATCTTTGAACCTATAAACTGATTTAAGAAGAAAAAGGAGAATATAAAAAACATAAGAGCATTTAAGCTATCTGCTTTTACCCATTCTATATTTGCTGGTAGATAGATTGCTGCAAAAAATAGGAGTCCAAAAAATAAGGGGCCTGTTATTATACTACTTATTATTCCTATGATGCTTAAAAACTTTTTAAATCCTATAAAAGAATAGTTTATATCTTTGAGTAAATTCTTTATGCCTGGTATCTTTTTCAAATAGTATAGGAATCCATTTATACTTTTAGATGTATTTATATTTATTATAGTTAATATAGCTCTAATCATCATCTTCTTCCACCTGGAGCATATCCATTATCCTATCTTCAAAGTCAGGGTCCCCCAGCAGGTTTTTATCTATAAGTTCTAGCTTCCCCTTATGTAATACCACTATTTCATCACAAAGGTCCTTGGCTAGCTGCAAAATATGGGTTGAAAATATGATGATGTGACGACTTCTAATCTCTCTTAAGAGTCTTTTTATTTCTAAAGCTACTACTACATCAAGAGAGGTAAGTGGTTCGTCCAGAAGGATTACATCTGGACGGGAGATTATAAACATAAGCATTTGAAGTTTATTTTTCATCCCATGGGAGTATGATTTTATAAGTTTATGCCTATCTTTTTCATTTATCTTTATAAGGTCAAAATATTCTTCTATCCTTATGCTTTCATCTATTTTTTCTTTGTTTATATCCATAAAAAATTTTATAAATTCATAGCCTGTTAAAAATTCAGGAAGTATAGGGTCTGAATATACATAGGATATGTCTTCTGATTCTAGTTTTTTTATTTTCTCTTCCTTTGTTAGGAGTACCTGGCCTTCTTCTTTTTTAAGTTCCTCAGCCATTATATTAAAAAGAGTAGTCTTACCTGCTCCATTTCTCCCTAAAAGAGCATAGATCTTTCCTTTTTCAAAGGTAAAATCTATCCCCTTTAAAACTTCCTTTTGGTCAAATGATTTTTTTATAGCTTTAAGTTCTAATTCCATTTCTTCCTCCTATTGATTATATAAGGACCCAGATTAATGAGCCCTTATATATCTGTATTGATCTATTTTTTATATTTTTTCATATTTTCTATTATATCTATTCCTTCATCTATTGTCATTTCTTCATCTTCCATTATTAAATTATATTGGAGACCATCTTCATAAAAAGTTATCATTTTAAGTATATCATTCATAATATTAGCCTTGTTTCCTCTTATTTCTCTTTCCTCAAATTCTAGTACCCCATCATCTTCCATTTCTTCCTGTTTTTCTAAAACACTAATGAAGAAGGTCCCCGAATCATCTTTACTATAGTGAAAGACCATTTCATCTGGCACTAAATCAGAGTTATAGCTGGAAAAAGTTGCTTTTTCTAATTTATACTTCTTATCACTTATATAGAGTAACTTTCCTCCAAGCTTTTTATCAGCCTCTTCAATTGTTATTTCATCTGTGTCTGAAATATCTTCATCCATATCTATTTTTTTTACATCCTCTGGCAAATCTAGACTAAAGAATGAATCATCTATTTCAGGTGAAAATTCTACTTGAATATTTTCAGTTACTACTTTTATATCTCCACTTTTATTTATAGATTTAACTACCACCCAGTTGTCTTTGTCTATCCATGCTTCATAGTCGCCTAATAGGCTTGATTCTTCCATAGGCTCTCCCTTTAGGTGATAAGTTTCTCTTCCATTTATGGTTTCTTCCCCAAGATTATCAATCTCATACATCCTCTTAGCCATATCTAATTCATTCATAGTTTTTTCTTTTACACTTTTATTAAGATTTGAACCTTCTCCCATTTCATTGGAAATTGTAAAGACCTCATTTGAATCTTCTTGATAAACTTTTATTTCTTTTTCATTTATAAGGGAAATCATCCTTCCTTCATCTTCAGAGACTATTTCTGTTCTTCTTTTAACCTCTCCGTCAATCTTAGCTCTCCATTCTTCAGTCAGCATTTCTTCAATTAGCTCACCATTTTCAAATATTTTCATATTTGATTTTATATAGTAATCTTCCTCTTTTTCATTTGTATCTATGGCAGCTTTTACTATCTCTTCTGGAAGCAGAGTTTTAACTAGGGGACTTTCACAGCCTGTTAATAAAAAACTGCTGGCTAGTATAAATATCATTATTCTTTTTAACATATTAATTTTTCTCTCCTTTTATTGTGTATGCTAGCAGGGTAGTATTGTCTTCTGATAATACTTTTATCCTTCCTCCATGTTTATCTATTATACTCTTAACAATACTAAGACCTAAGCCTGTTCCATCTTTTTTTATATTTTTCCTAGAATTGTCTGCTTTGTAGAAGGGTTCAAATATAGTTTTTAATTCATCTTTCCCTATAGTCTTTCCTGTATTTTTGACTATTACAAGACTATCTTCTCCTCTAAAGTTTTCCAATTCTTTCCTTGTTTCTTCGTCTAAGTTTTCTCCTAGATTATAATTGCTAGAATAGACACCTACAAAGATATGACCACCCTTTTCACTATACTTTATAGCGTTAGTGATTAAATTATCCATTACTCGGATCATTGAGTTTACATCTATCTTTAAGCTGCCATCTATTAATATTTCCTCACTATAGTTTAAATTATTTTTCTTACAAATATCTCCATAGCCTGAAAGTATCATTTGGAAGAATTCCTCACCTTCAACTTTTACAAAATCCATCTTATAATCAGATGTTAAAAGAGTATAATATTGGAGATTTTCTAACATATCTTTCATATAGTCACATTTTCCTATTATTATGTCTTCATATTTCTTTGTATCTTTTTCATCTTTGTCACTTTTAATGATTTCTGTATAAGCTCTTATGGAAGTTAAAGGTGTTTTTAAATCATGGGATATGGCTGATATCATATGTTCCTTGGATGCCTTTTCTCTTTCTAAATTTATATCCTTCTCTTCTATTTCATTTTTCATAAGATTAAACTGATGGATAAGTTCACCTATTTCATCCTGAGACTGGTAATCAATTCTTTCATTTTTACCTAGGGCAAAGTTTTTCATTGAAAATATTAATCCTTCCAAGGGATTGTTGATTTTCTTATTTATCATTCTAATAACTATGAAAAGAACTAGAATAAAGTTTCCCATAAATAAGCCTATGGCTACTATGGTTCTTTTATTTACCTCTTCTACAAAATCATTTTTATTTAAGGTTATTTCATATACACCAACTAATTCATTGTTTAAAAATACTGGTTTTTTTAACTTGTCTGCCCTGTAACCAGTCTTCATATTATAAAAATCCTTATAAAGTACCTTCTTATCCAGTCTATAGTCTAAGGTTTCTAAGCCACTGGAGTAAAGATTATAACCATACCTATTATATAAATTTATCTGGACATGGTCTTTATCTTTTTCATTTATAAGTTCATATTTCCCCTTGTAATCCAAGTAAAGTTTTGGGTCTTCTAACTTTTTCTCATATTCTGAAAACCTATTTATATTTTCTAAATAGGTCTGGACTTGAATCTCCCTATCATAAGTACGAATCCAGTTGAAAAGAAGAGTTCCTGTTAGTATAGGGCTTAAAATAACCAATATATAGGAAATTATCAGCCATCTTTTTATCTTCATAGTAGTTTTTCTCCTATATATCTGTATCCCTTACCCCATACTGTCTCTATAAATATAGGATTTCTTATATCTTCATTTAATTTTTCTCGCAGGGTTTTTATGTGAACTGTTACAGTATTGTTATCTAGCTTTGACCCACCCCAGATATTTTCATATATCTCTTCTTTTGAAAATATCTTTTTAGGATTCTTTATAAATAGGTTTAATATCTCATATTCTTTCCCAGTTAGGTTTAATCTTTGATCATTTAAATAAATTATATTGTTTTCAAAATCTAGTCTTAATCCATCTATATATTTTATAGAGTTTTCTGGATTTTCCTCTTTGAAACTTCCATATCTTTCTAAATGTCTATTTATTCTGGCATGGAGTTCCATAAGGCTAAAGGGCTTGGTTACATAGTCGTCAGCTCCGATATTTAATCCATCTACCTTATCTAATTCCTTATCCTTGGCACTTAGGATTATTATTGGAACTTCACTTTTCATCCTTATGTTTTTACACAGGGTGAAACCATCCATCTCTGGCATCATAATATCTATTGTAACTAGGTCAAATTTATCTTTATTAAATTCTTCTAGGCCTTCAACCCCTGTTGAGGCCCAGGTGACCTTATATCCTTTTTTGTTTAAATATTCTCTTATGGCCATAGCAATTTCTAGATCATCTTCTACTACTAGTATCTTTCCTTTCATGAAAGCAGCGCCTCCTACAAATACATTATATAATATATGTACCGGTTTAAAAGAAACTTTATAATTTCTTTATAATTAAAATAAAAGACAGGTTAAAGAATTTAAATGAACATATTCTTTAACCTGTCTTTTATCTTTATGGTTCGTTTTTGTTTCCTTCAAATTTCTTTTGATCTATTTCTTTAAATATATTATTTTTATTTTTGTCTTTTAGTTTTTGCTTTATCTTAGATTTATCTATATTTGTAACTTCTCCCATTATAGATAAAAACTCTTCCCGTGTTAAAGGTTTTTTATCATCCTTTAATTCATATCCAAGTTGCCCACTTATTTCGATAGTAGCATATTTTATATCTTCTATGGAACTTATTCCAACTTGCCTAAGTCTTGTTTCAAGCTGGTCTACTGTCAGTCTTACCTTTTTAAGTTCATTTATTTTCAGTTTCCCATTTTCTACCACAACAACAGACTTTCCTGAAATAAAGGTTTCAACAAAATCTAGCTTTACCTGTAAAAGTTCAGCAGTAAGCATAAGAACCACAAGTATAAAAGCTGCTCCAAATGTAACAAATAAACCTTTCTCAGCTACCGGCTGAACAAGTAATGAACCTAGTCCTATCATTACAATTGTTTGGGATATTGTCATTTGGGATATTGATTTTCTTCCTCCGATTCTAAGTATAAGGGTTCCTATTATAAATATAAGAACTGATTTCCAAATCCAAGCTAATTCCATAATATCACCTTCCGCATTTTATACAATTAGTATATCCTTAGAGCTTAAAGTGAATACATGGTAAAAGATTTGCTTTCAAAATATTTATTAAAATATTAATTTTATAAAGTTTACTTACCCGTATCTGATATATCTAGTAGTTCATCTGGGAAGGGCTACCATATAGTTTGGTCTACTAAATTTTTATCTTTAAATCTTAGTACATAGGTCTTTAAAAGGTTTACTGGTACACTTAGGTGAACCTTATCTTCTCGATATTTATCGAAGCTATCTAGTATAAAGTTTTTTTCTTCTTCATTTAACTCTTTTGAAAAATATCCAAATATATGCATAAGACTATTTATATAATTTGTATATTTAGGAGGTTTTTTAAAGATTAAGCTTAGATTCTTTTTATATTCTTCTATTACATCTTTTTGGCCTTTTTTCTTATGATTTGCAACTATTTTTCCAAGTTTTCTACTCATTTCTTGATCATAAGCTATAAATAAATATTTGTGTCTGCATGAAATTTCACTAGATCTTTCATCTTTTCTGTATTTTCTACTTTTTCTTTAAAATTTTTAATAGTATAAAGTTTTGTAAGAAAGTGTTCTCTTATTTTTAAGTTTGTAAGTCTTCCTTCTTCTTCTATTGGAAGATCTGGAAACTTATCTAGTACAGCTCCCCCAAATACTCCAAGATCTTTTTCTATAACAGGCACCTTACCCCTACCATTATATACTTTTACATCTTTTATCCCACAAGATGGAGATCTTCCTTTTAATATAAAGCCGTCTATATCCTCAAGTTCTCCTAACACTCTATTACTATATTCTTCCATTTCCTTTGTAAAAAGCATGTCTGTATCTGGTTGATAAAGTTTTAGCTTCTCATCTTCTTTTATGAGTCTTATAGGTTTTTTATTTTCCATATTTCTCTCCTTATTTTTCTATGTCCCCACTTACCTTACCATCTGTTAGTTCTATGATTCTATCTCCTTTTTCTGCTATCTTTTTATCGTGTGTTATTATTATAAAGGTAGACTCAAACTCTTTATTTATCTTTCTTAGAAGATCATAAACTGTTTGGGTAGTTTCAGAATCTAAGTTTCCCGTTGGCTCGTCTCCTAGTATTATATCAGGACTATTTATAAGTGACCTTGCTATAGCTGCTCTTTGCTGTTGTCCTCCTGATATGTCTGTAGAAAGATTGTTTTTTACTTTACTCATTCCAACCATATCTATAAGATACTTTGCTCTTTCTATTGTTTCTTTATCTACATTCCCATAGCTTTTAATATACCAATTTGTCTAGACTTTTGAACTACTGATATGGCAAGTACGGATGCTATACCAAGAAGAACTGCTAGTAGTACAAAGACTTGTATTAGATAAGATGAAGCTGATTGGCCTGATAAACCTGAAAGAAGTTCTTCATTTTCTATCTTCCAATTTGTGGTCTCTAAAGAATCATCTAAATTTTTTTCTATATCTTTTGCTATGACATCTGCATTAAATACATCACTTACTTGAGTTTCTATTGAAGATAGGCTCCCCTTTTTATCAAATATTTCCTCTGATGTTTTTAAGCTTGATACTGCCCATGAGTTATTTATTGCCTTTACCTTTAAGTCATATATACCACTTAGTTCCACTTCCTCTATACCACTATTTGGAACTACCATGTCTAGTTTATCTCCTACTTTAAGTTCTAGATCTTCAACCAAGTCTTTTCCTAGTATAATTTCCCCATTTGAAGATGGGAGACTTCCCTTTACAAGTTTTTCATCAAACTCATAAATTTTATTTGCATCTTCAAACTCTACTCCTCTAAATAGTATAGGGTAAGTTTCTTCATCCAGACTTAAAAATGTTGACGAGTCTAAAGATTTGGATACTATATCTAAGTCTTCATTTTCTTCTAATCTATCAATAAGCTTATCATCCTTTTTAAAAAAATTTTCCCTATCTGAAGGAACTATTGTTATATGTGATGAACTTCCTATTGTATTGTCTACTAAACTCTTTTGTAATCCATCTATTAAAGATCCTATAAATATCTGAACTGACACTCCTATAGCTATTCCAAGTATTATTAATATAGTTTGCCCTTTGCTCGATTTTAAAAATCTTCGAGCTATATTCCATGATAATTTCATTTTTGTTTCACTTCCTCTTTCAAGGAAAATATATCTTTAAGTCTTTCTAAATATATATCTCCTCCTATTTGTTTATAAAGTTCCTTTGATTTTTTAAGGGCATGTCCGCCAAGAGCAAACTTTATTTTGTAGTCAAATTCTTCTTTTATTCTATCTATAGTCTTTTTCGTTTCTAAAAGATTATAAAAGTTTGTAACACCTATAGATATTATATGTGGTCTTTTATTTTCTATTGATTTTATAATAGTTTTCCAAGGAGTATTGGCTCCTATAAAAGTTGTTTCATAGCCTGCTATAGTAAAAATATCTGCTGCCATTTTAGCTCCTATAGCATGGTCTTCAAATTTTGGACAAAGTACTACTACCCTTTCCTCCCTCTTAATAGCTCTTTCTTCTTTTTCCTTTAGTACATATAGGTATGAGTTTTCTATAATAGTGATTATTATTTCACTTCTCACGTGCTCTTGCCATATAAGTCTATCTTCATCTTTAAATTCTTTTGTTACATTGTTTAAAGCAGGCCCAAGGATATCTTCATATAGTGTTAAAACATCTACTTTTTTATTTTCTAATGCATCTATAGCTGTTTTAACAGCAATTTCCTTATCATGTTTTTTTAATGCTAATAGTAGCTTTTTATATAGCTCCTCCATTTTTTTACCTCCTTTATCTATTAAAAGTAATAAGACGATAGCAGATATTTATCATCATATTTTACTGCCATTTTTAATAATAGTTTTTTAACTGGATTTATTGAATAGCTTCCTCTTTTAAATGATCTTTTATAGGAATCATACTTTTTCTTTTCCTTTTCTGTAGCTTTGTCTTTAAAATATCCCCACACATGTGACAGGGCATTTATCATATTTCCTTGGCTAGGTTTTGTTTGTAGTGCCTTATCTATAAGGCTATAAAATTCTATTAGGGGATATTAAGCTTTATCTTTTAAAAGATTTCTTACCTCCCTATATACATTTGGATCGTGTTCAAGAATATTATACTTATATCTGGCCCATTCTTCTTCTAGAGCCTTTATATCTCTTTTAGGATTTATAAGGTTATTTGCTTTAATTGCAGAAAGATTCTTATCTTTTACTTCAAGCATTATATCTACATGGGGTATATCTTTTAAAAAGTCTTTAAAGACCTTTAAGTCTATAGTTTGGGAATGACTTCCACTTTTCTTACCATTTGCACTTTGTGAGTAGTGTATCTTTTGAAGGCCATCATAAGATTGCCAAGTCTTATTTACTAAATTAATAAAGTATTTATCATCCTTTGACTCATCAAAAGGGTTCAAAGCATTATGGAGATTATCGTATACAACCGGTATATCCTTTCTAGTAGCTATACCTAGTACATCTCCTATATTGTAGGATTTATCATCATTTTCTATTATAAGCCTATCTTTTATTCCCTCACTTAATAGTTTATAATTTTCTTCAAATCTTTCTATAGCTGATTTTTTATCACCATATACTCCGCCTATGTGAATTATTATCTTACTCGTCCTATCCCTTCCCAAGGCATATAAAAACCTATTGTGGTATTCTAAGTCTTCTATGGCTCTTTCTACTACATTTTCTCTTGGCGAATTTAAAACTGTATATTGACCTGGATGCATAGAAATTCTTATATTATTATTGTTTATTTTTTCAGATATAGTTTCAAACTTATCTTTAAATACTTCTTCCCAAAGAATCTCATTTACAGGGCTTGAACCAAAGGGAATTATATCAGAACTTAATCTAAACATCTTTATATTCATTTTTATATTATAGTCAATAATCCTATCTAATGTATCAAGATTGTGCTCTATAATTTGGAGTAAATTTTCTTCGCTTGCGTTTTTTAAAGTTATAGTTTTAAATCTTGTATGGTAGACTCCTTTTGTAAGACATGCATATCCTATCTTCATGAAAATCTCCTTTTCTAATATTGGTTCATAGATACCCATACTTTTTCTTTTCAATAAAAAAAACCTCTTAATTAAAAGAGGTCTCTTGCTTATATTGATTTAGTTGTCCTTCATAAATTATCTTTAAATCTTTACATTCTAAAAAATCTACTGGGGATGTAAGTCCTGGAGTTTTTTCGATTATATTTATTCCACTATTTGTAAGTACTTCTGAAACAAATTGAGAACAAAAATAACTATACTTTCTTTGTATTGGTCTATTTACTATTACCCCTACAAGTCCTAAAAGATTGTACTTGTATTTTTCTTGTTCTAATGTAAATCTTTTTATTTCTTTATTAAGTCTTTCATACTGCTCTTCACTAACAGTTAAAAGATATATTGCACATTTTGTATTTGGAAATCTAGTATATGTACCGTTAAGTATGTCTTCTCTTATAAAGCCTCCCAAAACAGGATTATATGGCCTAAGTCTACCAAAACTATAGAGCTCATCCAAGTCTTTATCTAGTCCTAGTGATACATGTGTATAGTTTGTTTTTGTATAAATATTGATAAGTCTAGATAACATAGAGCCACTATGAGATAGTAGTATATAAATTTGTTTTTCCATTTTCACACCTCTATAAATTTGTTTTTCCATTTTCACACCTCTATAAATTTGTTTTTCCATTTTCACACCTCTATAAATTTTATAATTTAATTACTATTATATATCTTTTTTGAGAGATTTCATACTATTAATTTATCTATCTTGGTAATACTCTATTTCTCTTTCTACATTTATTTTTATAAGATCCATAACCCCAGTTTCCATAAGACCGTATATACCTATATTTATTAGAAGTATAAATATTACTGTAAATATAGAAAAAATATCATATTTTATTTTTACTTCTTCTTTACTTACATATGCATAGTATAAGATTTCAAGACCTAGAATAATAAGTATAAATGGCCAAAGTTTTAAAAATAGTTCAAATGCTGAAATCAAAGTAAATTGAGATAGAAGAAGTATTACACCAAACAATATAAGAACTAAAGCCATAGATATAGTACCAACTCTTTTAGTCTTCATCTTCTTCACCTCTTAGTATTTCTTTTTTAGTTT
>NZ_JBQDAA010000045.1:0-4251 GCF_052089545.1 Tissierella sp.
TAAATAATTAATTAATTTAAAATTAATGCGTCAACTATATTGACATCTACCGGTTCTGCTAATGGAAGACATCTAAGTTTAGAATAAGTGTCTTGGAGTATACTTACAGGCACTTGCATAAGGAGTATATCTCCTGATTTAAACATAAAGGATTTTAATCGTGAAAATGAAGAAATTCCTTCTCTCGAAACTGCAATTAAATTTACATTAAACCTATTTCTTAATTTTAGTTGAAAAGCCGTTCTTCCTATTAAAAAAGAATCTTCTCTTAAAACAACTTCAACCAAGGCCATATTATCTGAACTAAGTGACTGGGCAAAGTCCAACTTTGCCCCTTTTAAAGAAAGGCCCGTCCTATTTACAAGATTACTAAGTTCTGATGCTACTGCTTTTATAATTAGTACATCTCCAACCAATAAAATCTCGTCCGCTTTTGGGGCTACTATTCTTCTGTCATCTCTTACAATACTTAGAACGTTTATTTCCAACTTATAGGTTTTAAAAAATTCTCTTAGTGTTTTCCCTATCATTTTAGAAGATTTAGTTACTACAACTTCTGAAAGATAGTTATCTATATTAAATAAACCTTTTTCAGCTTGTGATTTTCTTTTAGGTATAAGCTTCCAGCCTATTAGTATTGTAAATAATATACCTATTACTACTAAAGTAAATCCCACTGGTGCAAAATCAAAAAATCTAAATGCAAGCCCACTATCTTCCATTCTATAACCTGATACAATTAGATTTGGTGGTGTTCCAATTTCAGTCATCATACCACCTAAAAGTGAGGCAAATGCAACTGGCATAAGAAGTACTGACGGTGACATTTTATTGTCTTTAGCTACTTTTATAGTTATAGGCATAATTAGTGCTAATGCACCAACATTGTTCATAAATGCCGAAAGTACAGCTGTAACAACCATTAGACTTGCAAGCTTTGAAGTTATATTTTTACTTCTTTTGTTTAAAAATACTACCAAGTGTTCTATAACTCCTGATTTTACAAGCGCACTACTTATAACAAGAACCGATGCTACTGTTATAACAGCTGGATGACTAAATCCTAAAAAAGCATCTTGTGGTTCTATAACTCCCGATACAACAAGAACCATAAGACCAGATAGTGAAGCAAATTCATACCTCACTCTTCCATCTACAAATAGATAAAAGGTAGCCAATATAACAATAAAAACGATCATTTGTGGCTTCATAGTAATTCTCCTCTTACACTTTTATTTTACTTATATTATATCATTATTTTAAAAAATAGATATATACTATATTTTAGTATATACCCATTTTGGTAAATTAAGCCTTATCCAAGCTCATATCATTTAAAATCTTTTTAAATTGTATGGCAAAGATTGTGCCTGTTACAGTAACAGCTATAAAATCTGCTACTGGTTCTGCTAAAAATATAGCCCTAACTTTATTTTCAAAAATCATAGGTAATATATATATAAGTGGTATAAGTAAAATTAGTTTTCTAAGAAGTGCTAAAAATATGGACACTTTAGCATTACCAAGAGATATAAATGCCTGTTGGCAACTAATTTGTATTCCAAATATTAAAGATACAGCCATAAATATTCTAATTGATGGAATAGTTAAATTTATAAGTTCTATATTAGTAGTAAAAGCACCTATAAACATTTGTGGAAATACCATGACTAAAGTCCATACAATTGTAGAATATACTAAGCTTGTCTTTAAAAGAAGTAAAAAGCTCCTCTTTACTCTGTCCCTATTTTTAGCCCCATAATTAAAACTTATAATGGGCTGGGCACCTTGAGTAAGCCCTACCAAAGGAAGCAGTGAAAACTGCATAACACTTGTTAAAATAGTCATAGCACCTACAGCTAAGTCTCCACCATGTTTTTGAAGCGATGAGTTAAATATAACAGTTATCAAACTTTCAGTAGATTGCATTATAAATGGTGATAAGCCTAGTGCAAGAGTTGGTAGTATAATCTTTGTCTCGATTTTTAAATACTTTCTCTTAATTTTAAGAAGCGTCTTGTCTCCAGTCAAGAATCTTATAACCCATATAGCTGAAATTCCCTGTGATATTATAGTTGCAAAGGCTGCTCCTTTAACTCCCATATTAAAAGCAAATATAAATATAGGATCTAGTATTATATTTATAAGAGCACCTATTGTTACAGTTATCATACTAGTTTTAGCAAATCCTTGTGCTGTAATAAAGGCATTTAAGCCAAGAGCTAATTGAACAAATAAAGTTCCAAAAGCATATATCCTTATATAATCTAACCCATATCCTATAGTATTTTGACTTGCACCAAATACTAAAAGAATCTTTTCAGCAAATATAAGTATCAAAGCCGTAAGAGTTAAAGAAATAATAAAAAGTGCTGAAGTAGAGTTTCCAAGTATCTTTTCAGCCGACTTTTGATCTCCCTTCCCCATCATTATAGATGCCTTAGGCGCTCCACCCATGCTTACAAGGGCAGCAAAAGCTGCTATAAGCATAATCATAGGAAAAGTAACTCCTACACCTGTAAGTGCCATTGCTCCAACCTCAGGAATATGTCCTATATATACTCTATCTACCAAATTATATAGTAAATTTATAAGTTGAGCGGCTATGGCAGGAAATGCCATACTAAACAATAATTTTCCTATACTTCTTGTTCCAAGTTCATTTTTTTCTAATTCGTCCATGTCAATATCCCCTTATCTTTATATAACATGACTTATGTCAATTGGACTATAGTATCATATAAGATAAGATAAGTTAAATCAAACAAATATATAGGTTCATATGAACCTATATATTTGTTTGATTTTCTATATTTTTTAAGGATATTGAGTTAAAAGTTTAAAATTATATCCTTGTCTTTTCAGTTCTTCTATTATATCTTCAAGTGCTTCTGTGTTACTCTTTGAAACGGAGTGAAGAAGTATAACGGCTCCATTGTGAATATTATCTGTTACATGCTTATAAGATTCTACTTTGCCTGGTTGATCGTTAACTACCCAATCCCTATATGCCATTGACCAGAAAACACTTTTATATCCTAGATTCTTTGCCTGTGCTAAAGTTCTTTCGCTAAACACTCCACTTGGAGGTCTTAAAAATTCCAGCATGTCTTTACCTACCAAATCTTTATATTTCTTAGCTGTCAGATTTATTTCATACTGTAGTTTTTCCCTACTTAAAGTAGGCATTTTAGGATGACTATTTGTATGATTTAATACTATATGTCCTTCCCTTACCATTCTCTTTACTATTTCAGGATTTGAATCTATATAAGTTCCCTGTACAAAGAAACCTACCTTCACATTTTGTCTTTTTAATATATCTAATATTTTGCTTGTATATCCATTTTCATATCCATTATCAAAGGTTAAAAATATATCCTTTTTGTTTTTATTTCCTATGGCAATACCATCATATTTATCTAATAAAGCTTTGTGAGGGTTTCCAAATCCTGGTTGTTTATGATTGTTGTTTCTCATAAAATACCAATTATAAGATTTATTACTTAAAGAACTTGGATCTGTTGGAGTTGGTTTTACGGGATTAAACTGTATATATTTAGAATATATCCAGCCTCTTTTATTCTTTGCATATTCTACATAGTACCAACTATTTCTTTCCCCAAATACATGCACTTCTACCCCTCGGTCAATAGATGTTATTATTTTACCTTTCATGCTTCCTAAATTTCTAACATTTAAACTATCTACTGTTGCATATCCTTTATCTTCTATCTTCTTTAAATTAGATGACGCTATAGGATCTTTAGGCTTGTCCTCTTTCTTTGTATAGTCTTGATTCTCTTTTTTCGTATTATCCTTATCACTTTCATTTTTTCCTTCTTCCGCTTCCATTTCATTTTGTTCTTCTTGTTCTTCCTCTTCTTGTTCCTCTTGATCTTTTTGCTCGTTTTGATCCCTATCTACCTCTTCTTTAGGCTCCTCTGTTATATTTTCATCTTCATTTAAATCCTTATTTTCAACTTTATTATCACCACAAGATACAACTACAGAAGCTATTAGAAATAATATTATAATAAAACTAAGTTTTTTCATCGCACTTTCCTCCTTTAAATAGAGGAACCTTATTAAATATATACCCTTTTTTTGTTAAAATATCTTAACAAATAAAGGATATTTTATTTTCTTAATAAAACTATATCTTATATATATGATATAATTTTATTAAATATAAATATTTATGGAGGTAAGCATGGATAATAGAAAAACAATAAAATTACTTGAAAATTT
>NZ_JBQDAA010000045.1:4261-12124 GCF_052089545.1 Tissierella sp.
GTTAGAACTTGTTTTAATCACTCTCTTTTCAAGAGGCCACCTTCTTATAGAAGATGTTCCAGGTGTAGGTAAAACAACTCTTGTAAAAGCTTTAGCCAAAAGTATGAGCCTATCTTACAGAAGGGTTCAGTTTACACCAGATATAATGCCTTCAGATGTAATAGGAGTCAGTATATATGATATAAATAAAGGAAACTTTTCTTTTAAAAAAGGACCTATTTTTAGTCAGATATTTTTAGCAGATGAAATAAATAGAACTTCTCCTAAAACACAGTCTAGTCTACTACAAGCTATGGAAGAAGGAGAAATATCTACAGAAGATAAACATTTTGTTTTAGAAAAACCTTTCATGGTGCTTGCAACTCAAAACCCACTTGAATATGGTGGTACATTTCCACTTCCTGAGGCGCAACTTGATAGGTTTTTAATAAAGATTTCACTTGGATACCCTGATAAAATGAATGAGAAGATAATATTAGAAAATTATAATAGCATAAAAGATTTAAGTCTTATAGATTCTGTTTTGGAGAAAAAAGAAGTGCTAGAAATACAAGGATTTATAGATACAATAATAGTTCACGAAGATATAATAGATTATATTGTAAATATTTCAAATACGACTAGAAGTCATAACGACTTAGAGCTAGGCGCTAGTCCAAGGGCATCTATTGACCTACTTAAAGCATCAAAATCAAAAGCTTTTTTATCTGGCAGAAACTATGTTATTCCTGATGATGTAAAAAAAATGGTCAATCCTGTTTTTTCACATAGACTTATTCTATCTCCTAGTGCTAGAATTGAAAGAAAGGATCTGGAAAACATATTGAAAGATATTTTGAATAATATTAGTATTCCGGTGATAAAGGATGAATAAATTTAAACTTTCTTATTTATTCTTACTCTTTATTACATTTTCTTTTGCATTTTTAGTAGGTGGTCCTATGCCTTATTTTTTGTTTTATGTATCTATCCTAAGTTTTTTAATACCATTTTTTCATCTTTTACTTTCTTTTATAGGTCTTAAAGCAGAATTAGACACAAAGCAAACTGAAATATATGCAGGAGATAATATAGATTTGGAATATCTTCTAATAAATAAAAACTTCTTTACTCTTCCTATTGTTGAAGTCTTTATTTATATAAACAAAACTTTAAAAGAAAAAAATATTATTTCAAAAAAACTTTCTTTAAATGCGCGCCAAAAAATTCTTTTAAAAGACAGACTGTCTTTCAAAAGAAGAGGATTTTATAAAAATATAAACTTTTCTATAAATATATCTGATATTTATTCTATATTTAAACTAAAAAAGAAAATAAATAATAAGATAAATTTACTTGTTTATCCAAAGATAATAAAACTTGATAGTTTTAAAGTATATCCTGATAAAACTTTTGGAAATGTTTTAGTAGAAAACTCTATATTTAAAGATACAACTAGCATCTCCTCTATAGATGAATATATTGAGGGTGATCCAATAAATCAGATTCATTGGAAAGTTTCTGCTAAAAGAGGAACTCCTATGATAAAAAACTTTGAACAGATAAGTAATGTTAATTTAAATTTATTTATAGAAAGTTACAAACCTTTATTTTCAAATGATATAGACCATAGAATGGAAGACAAAATAGTCGATGTGTCTTTAGCTATTGTAAGTTATTTATTTAATTTAGATATAGACATATCTTTAAATACTTATTCAGGAAATGACCCTATAAAAATTTCTAATGTAAAAAAAGATAGATTTAAATATTTTCTAGAAACATTTTCAAGATTTCAAAGTGATGGTCAAAGGAGTATTTTAGATTTAATAGAAGAAAAAATAAATTCTTTTACACAAAACTCTATAGTAATTATAGTAGCACCAATATTAGATAAGAAAATGGCTGAAATAGGAATAAAACTTAAAATGAAAAACGTAATTCCAATATTTATATCTATATATGATAAAAATAATGATAATTACAAAATCGATTCAAGTATTAAAAAAAGACTAAATGAAGAAAATATACAATTATATTTTTTAGATTACCATACAAATGTCAAAGAAACACTGGAGATAAATTATGAATAAAACAAATAATATACAAGGGGCTTTATTAACAAATATAATATATCTGTCTATGATATATACACTAACTACTCTTATTGGCAAGGTTATAAATTTAAAACTAGATGTTTTAGATCAAATAATTATAGTTATAATAATATCAAGTATTATAAGATGTTTTATTATCTATCCTATCTTCTTTTTTATAAGTTCAGCTATAGGATTTTTATCTATGCTATATATTAATAAATATAAATTTCCTATATTTTTATTAGCTAAAGATAAATCTATGATACTATTTTCAGATATTATCAATAATATACAAGATTTAAGTCCTATATCACATACTAATACACTTTTATTTTATCTTATAATAGTTATATTTGTTTCTTCATTCACAGCTTTTATTATATATAAAATGAAAAACATCTTTATTTTAGCACCAATTTACTTAACTGTATTTTTAATCTATTGGTATTCTTTTATTGATGAAGCATATATCTATACTGCTATATTTTTATTTCTTTTTTTAATATTATTTGGAATAAACAAATATAAGAAAAATATTATGTTCAATAAAAAAACTTTAAATACTTGGTCCGCTACTAGCATTATATATAATATTTTAATAATATCTATTGCATTTTCTTTACCTAAATCAAATAACTATCTTTCTTGGCCTAATTTACAGGAAAAAGTATACGATATATTTCCAGTAGTTGAAGATTTAAGATACTATAAGGAATATAATAGAAAAACTTCTAGTTCTAAACTTTTTAGTTTTTCTGAAACTAGTTTCTCAGAAAAAGATAAAGATTTAGGAGGTCCCTTAACCTTAAGTGAAAGAAAAGTTATGACTGTTGAATCTAAGGAATCTATCTACCTAAGAGGTAAGGTAAATCATATTTATACAGGTAAAAAATGGTTAGGTTTTTTCGATGATCCTTTAAAATATAATCTTAAAGAAGATATTAATTTTATATCAGACAATGAAAAAGATCGATTTTATACTCGCAATAAAATAAAAGTAAAATTTGACTCCTTTTCATCTAAAACTATCTTTACACCATATAAACCTGAAAGTATTAAATTAGGTAGAAACTTTTCTATTTTTGTAAATAATGATGACATAGTTTTTTCTACAGATGGAGTATATAAAGATGAAAGTTATACTGTAGAATATTTAAAACCTTTACCCTATGAAGTATTAATGAAAAATCGAATAGATAAAAGAAAAACTAGTTTTATAAACTCAGATATTTATCTTAACTTACCTGAAGATGTAATCACAAATAGAACTAAAGAATTAACCTATTCCCTAGTAGAAGATATGGATAGCGACTATGAAAAAGCGATAATTATACAAGACTATTTAAGAAATAACTATAAGTATAATTTAGACGTAAAGAAATTACCAAGTAATACAGATTTTGTAGATCACTTTTTATTTGAAGAAAAGGAAGGATATTGCACCTATTATGCAAGTGCTATGGCTGTTATGCTTAGGTTAGAAAATATACCAACTAGATATGTAGAAGGATATATAGTAAAAGAAAAAATTGATACAAAAAAATATCAAGTTAGACAAAAACATGCCCATGCCTGGGTTGAAGCTTTTATAGAACCAGTTGGTTGGGTAAGCTTTGAACCTACAGCAGCATATGAACCTTTAGATAATGAAATAATAGAAGAAGAAAATATAAGTCCTGATACTGAAGATGATAAGGAAGAAATTGAAGATGAAGCACCCTCTAACCTTCCTATTGTTGAAGATGAAGATGACTTTGAAGATAAAAACAATACAGTAATAGATAATCAATCTGATAATAATGTCCCTATATTTAAAATAGTTTCTATAAGTTTAGCCATTATATTTTTACTTTCTTTTCTTATAAGAATTTTAACAAGGTATCTAAAATATAGACATAAAGAAAAATATTTTAATTCTCTTGGAGATAGATCAAAGATAATACTTCTATACAAAGATATTACTGATTTAATAGATATTTTGGGATTCCCAGTCTTAACTGGAGAAACTCATTTTGAATATGTAGATAGAATAGATTTTAAATTTATAGATTCCAATGGAAACAATATTAAATATATAACTAATATATTTGTCAATATTAAATATAGCGATAAAAAAGTACTAGATACTTATATATCCCCTATGATAATATATAAAAAAGATTTGGATAAAAAACTACAAACTAAAATTGGTAAATTTAGATATTTATACAGGAAATATATCAATATTTACTTTAAGAAGAAAGAAATACCTTAAATCATAAAAGATATTTTGAACCTTTTTTCTTTAAAAATTTTAATTTTTTAATAATATAACTATCATTTTATATAAATATATACTAGTAATTTCACTTATAAGTAATAAGCTTATTAATATATTAAATGGGTAAATAAAATAATAGGAGATGATGATAATGAAAAAACTTAAATTTATTTCTATACTTCTTTTATTATCTGTTTTAATTGTAGCTTGTAATGGCGCTAGTTCAAACGAAGGCTTAGACATGGATGAGGTTCTAAATAACATGGAAGAAAACTCTGAAGATTTGAAGTCCGTTTCAGAAAATGTAGAGTTTAAAATAGAAAACAACATTAATAACGAGCTTAAAAAAATGGAACAAGAAATGGAATCCGTTTTCTTATATGGTGAAGAGGGTACAATAACTCATATCCATACAAAACAAAAAAGTGTAGCAAACGGTCAACAACAAACAATGGAGTTTATTAAGATACCTGGAGAAGCTCATATATATGATGGTATTAAATGGCAAAAATATACTGGTTCTGAAAACTATAGTACGACCTATAAACCAGTAATGGATACTCTTTTAACAGCAAAAAATGGTATGGAAATGAAAGAAGAAGAAGATAGTTATGTGTTTTATTTTAAAGGAAGGGATGCAGCAGTTTATGATTCAATCAGAGTTCCTTTTAATCTTTCATATCAGGGTGTAAAACCAGGAGACATTGACCTAGATATAACTTTTAAAATTAACAAAGAAAATATGAATATGGAAAATGCATATATAGGCTCTTCTGTTTCTGTAAATGATGATAGTAGTGATGCAATTGGCGAGATTGAATTTTTTGATTTCGATGAAACAGAAGATATAGAACTTCCTGATGAAGTTAAAAGCAATTAAATTTTCTTAAATAAAAAACAAAGTAAAATAAGTTTAAACTTATTTTACTTTGTTTTTTATTTTTATATGTTGATCTTTCCTGTTTACCAATTTATGTTTTTCTTTCATGTCATTTATTTCTAATAATAATTTATGTCAAAATTTCCTACACCCATATCTACTTCTATTTCATATTTTGAACTTGCCCTATCATAGTTGTCTGAAATATATATTCCTTTAGATTCTTCTATCAAACCTATTTTATCTAGATTTGTACTATTTAATGCACCATCTAAATCTATTTTTAAACCTACATCTTTAGGTACATTTATTATTATTTTAGAAGCTCCAGCATCTATATCTATAGAAGTAAAATTATTCTTATTACCTAGAGTCATGTCAAGGTTTCCAGCACCCATATCTAGGTTAATCTGATTTACTATTATATCTTTTAAGTTTAGCTCTCCAGATACTGCCCCCATATTCATTTTAAATTCCCATGGAATCTCTCTATTTATTCCTAGTTCAAAGTTTCTCGATTTTCCATTTATAAAAGTATTGCCTTTATTTGATATATGGACATTTTCAATAGAATCTTTATTATTAAACTTATATTTAAAAGCCCCATCATGTTCTATCTTTATTAAATCATCTTCTATAGAGTCTATTTTAAAACTTGTAGCTCCTACATCTAAATGGAGTTTTCCTTTTTCTATCTCTTTTCTCATCTCAGTACTATATATTTCTTCTTCAAAGGTATTATTATAATCTTTTTCAAATATATTATCTTTTATAAAGAAACTATAAGCTACTAATATTACTAAAAATAAAATCCATAGAACCACATTTAATAATTCTTTTTTAAAGATCATGCCTATACCTATTACAACCAATATAAGTGGCCATAAGTCAAATATTCCTCTTAACAAATTCTTGAAAATACCATAAATACTTATATCTATTATATTAAAATTGCTTAAAATCCATACAATTCCTATTATAATTAAAGCAATACCTAAATTTGTTTTTTTACCTTCGATTTTAATCCTCTCCTTTATCTATATCATCCTTTAACCTTGCCCGAACTATTATCCTCTTTTTATTGCTTATTCCATCTTCTCTTTCACAACTAGTAAGTGTCAGGGCGCCATAGTCTGTATCCTTTATAACAGAAGTATCTGTAGGATCTACTATAAATACACTCTCTACAATATATTCATGAACTCCTTGTTTAGTCTCTAAAGTTATAGGATCGCCCTCTTTTAGCTTGTCTAAATGCCTAAAATAGTCAGCAGGACCTGTTCTATGTGCAGCTATAGCAACATTATTAGAACCACCAGGTAAATCTGTTGATCTATAGTGAGCTGGCGGATAGTTGGCATTTTGAGCAAATACATCTATATCACTTGCTTCCATTTCAACAACCATGGCTTCTACATCTATATCAGGAATTGTCATAAGAGTATCCGGCCAAGCATCATATTCTATATTTTGACTCTCTGTTTCTATTATATCATTTTGTTTATCTGCATTATCTAGTTCTTTATTTTTATCAAATTCTTCCCTTAATTTTTTCTGATCCATTCTTGTGGTCATCCTAAGTTTTAAAGGATAAGCTACAATAAGCATCCCAAATAAGATTAGGAAAAATCCAATTATTTTTCTTTTTTTCATAATCCTCACCTCTTTAAATATATACCCTTATTCTATATATAATTCCCATAAGAGTAAAATAAAACAGCTAAACTTTTAAAGGTTTAGCTGTTTTATAATATTATTTTTAATTTATCTTTCTATTTTCTTCTTTTTTAATACAAACGCCGCTCCTAAAAGCATCAATATAAATCCTATTGGAATCAAGAAATTTATATCTGTACCAGTTTGTACTAAAGTTTCTCTACTATAGTCTTTTGAATCCGTTAAATCTTTTGCTTCTCCTGGTCCTTCTGGAGCCTTTGGATCTTGTGGATCTTCTGGTTTTTGTGGAGTTTTTGGATCCTCAGAATCATCCTCGTCCTCTGGATCTTCCGGATCCTCTGGGTCTTCCGGATCTTCTGGATCTTCTGGGTCTTCTGGATCTTCTGGGTCTTCTGGATCTGTTGGATCTGTTGGATCTTCTGAATCACTAATATTTACTACTTCTCCTAATTCAATTATTTGTTCCTGTTCTCTTACTTCTACTACAAATGTTTCATTTGACGACATATAACCTTCTGGAGCTTCTATTTCTTCTACAGTATAGTCTCCATAAGATATACCATCTATTCTTACCAGACCATTTTCATCACTTGTTACAGTCTCTATTAAATTATCATCTTCATCATAAAGACCAAACTTTGCTCCGGCTAATGGATTACCATCTTCATCTACTTTTGTTAAGAATACTACTCCCTTTATTTCTATATTTCTTACAATTCCTAAATCAATTATTTCCTTGTGTTCTTCTATACTTATATCAAAAGTTTCATTTGAAACTACATACCCTTCTGGTGCCTCTATTTCTTTTATTGTATAATCACCATAAGGTATATCATCAAATACTACCAAACCATTACTATCACTTGTTACAGTCTCTATTAAATTATCATCTTCATCATAAAGACCAAACTTGGCTCCGGCTAGTACATTTCCATTATCCATATTGTCTTCTTTAGTTAAAACTACAG
>NZ_JBQDAA010000045.1:12224-13958 GCF_052089545.1 Tissierella sp.
GCTCCGGCTAGTACATTTCCATTATCCATATTGTCTTCTTTAGTTAAAACTACAGTACCTTTAATTTTTATATTTGTAACCTTACCTAAATCAACTACTTCTTTGTGTTCATTTATACTTACATCAAAAGTTGTAGGTGAAGCTACATATCCTTCTGGTGCTTCTATTTCTTCTACTGTATAATCACCATAAGGTATATTGTTAAATTCTACAAGCCCATCTTCGTCACTTGTTCGTTCTTCTACTAAATTTCCATCTTCATCATAGATTCCAAACCTTGCTCCAGCTAGTAGATTGCCTTCACTATCTTTTTTAGTTAAAGTTACACTTCCTCTAATTCTTTTATTTACAAAAGGAAGTATTTTAGTTACTTTACGGGAATTTTTGGTTATAAATACATACTGTTTAAAATTCGAATCTATATAACCTTCTGGTGCTTCTATCTCCTTGATTTCATATATCCCTAAGTCTACATCCTCAAATCTTACTAGACCATTTTGATTACTTGTTACAGTTTTATATAGGGATCCATTCAAGTAATACATTCCAAACTCTGCTCCAGCTACTAAGTTTCCTTCATTATCTTTTTTAATGAATTCTATACTTTTACCTTTCTTTTTATTTATTACTTCGCCTAAATCATCTATACTCCATTGTCCCATTAGACGAGCTTGTAAAGTTTCATCTGAAGCTATATATCCTTCTGGTGCTTCTATTTCTTTTACTGTATATTTACCTACATGGATATCATTAAATTCTACCAATCCATCACTATCACTTGTTTGTTCCTCTACTAGATTTCCATCTTCATCATAAAGTCCAAACCTTGCTCCAGCTAGTAAATTGCCTTTATTATCTTTCTTAGTTAAAATTATCTTTCCTGTAATTCTTTTGTTTATAAATCCATTCATTTGAATTTCATTAGGCGATTCCTCATTTACATTGAGGCCCCTTGCTATATTTGAAGATTTATAACCTTCCGGTGCTTCTATTTCCTTAACCATATAGTTTCCTAATGCTACATCTTTAAATCTTACTATTCCATTTGCGTCACTTGTTTGTTCGTATATTAGATTATATTCCATATCAAAAATTCCAAACTTTGCTCCGGCTAATGGATTATCTTTGTCATCCTTTTTAGTAAAGCTTACATTCTTTTTTGCTTTTTCATTTATTATTTCCCCTAGGTTTATATATTCTCCATACTCTTTTATTTCTACTTGGAAAGTTTCATCAGAGACATCATATCCATCTGGTGCTTCTATTTCTTTAACTACATAGTTTCCATAAGGTATAAAAAGAAACCGTACTAATCCACTACTATTACTTGTTTCTTCTTTAACTAGGTCACCATTATCATCATAGATACCAAATTTTGCTCCTTCCAATGGGTTCCCTTCACTATCATGTTTAGTTAAACTTACGCTTCCTATAATTCTTGGATTTATAATATCATTTAATCTAACTAGTTTAACAGGATCAGAAGTATCGCCATGTATAGCAAAACCAATTGAGCTAAGCATGGTCCTATATCCTTCTGGTGCTTCTAGTTCTTTAAGCTGATATCCTCCCAATGGTAGGTTGGTAAATTCTACTAATCCATTTTCATCACTTGTTTGTTCTTGTACAAGTTCTCTAGTATCATTAGCATAAAGTCCAAATTTCGCTCCGGATAATAAGTTTCCTTGATTATCTTTTTTATTAAATACTACCTTTCCGGTTATTTTTATATTT
>NZ_JBQDAA010000046.1:0-13895 GCF_052089545.1 Tissierella sp.
TACCACTTAATTGAAAAAATATTCACATATTCTCCTTAAATTTAATCTAGTATATGATATATATATTATAACATAATATTTGATTTAATTTACTACATAAAAAAATACGGTCTACAATTGTAGACCGTATTTTACTTAAATGAACTTTAGTCAAATTTTTCAACTTTATATTTTTCTTCAAGTTTTTCTATTTTACCTAAATATTCCTCTTGTTGTTTAAGTCTTAAAAGTTGTTGTTGAATTTCTGCTTTTGCTTCTTCAAAACTTCTTGTCTGCTCTTCAATTTTTTCTTCAACTCTTATAATGTGATATCCGAATTGACTTTTAACAGGTTTTGAAATCACACCTATTTCCATAGAAAAAGCTTCATTTTCAAATTCAGGAACCATTTGTCCCCTACTAAACTCTCCTAAATTTCCACCTTTTTCTTTAGAAGGGCATGTTGAGTACTTTTTAGCTGCATCCTCAAAGCTTAAACCTTCTTCTATTTCTTTATAGATTTTGTTTGCTTCTTCTTCATCTGTAACTAATATGTGGCTTGCTACTCTAGACTCTGGCTTTTTAAAATAATCTTTGTGCTCTTCATAATATTTTTCAAGTTCTTCTTCACTTACACTTATGTCAGCTATTAGTTTATTTAGTGCATAACTTTTAAGTAAAGCTACCTTACTATCTTCTAATAGTTGCATATATTCCTTTTCTTCATCTACATTATTTTCTTTAGCATCTAAATATATTAGTTCTTGATTTATAAGTTCTTCTATTACTTTTTGAATTCCTTCTGGTGTATTAAATTGACTAGCAACTTGAGGATCTATTTCATTTAAAAACTTAAATACATCTTGTTGACTAATTTCCTTACCATTTACTTTTGCTACTATCTTATTTTCTACCATTATTATCTCCTTTTATAAAAAAAATTAATAAAAAACCTCTTAAAGATAAAATCTAAAAGAGGTTATTATTTTCAATTAAACAGTTTCGATATTTTCAGCTTGTAGACCTTTTTGTCCTTGAACTACGTCAAATGTAACTTCTTGGCCTTCTTCTAAAGTTTTGAAACCTTCTTTTTGAATTTGTGAAAAGTGTGCGAATACATCATTACCTTCTTCTGTAGTAATAAATCCGTAACCTTTTTCTGCGTTAAACCATTTTACTGTACCATTCATTATTAAATATACCTCCGAAATTTTATTTCTTTAATTCACTGTAAAAACTCCACAAACCAAAATTCCCTTGCTATAGTTAATAAAAAAGATACTACAGAAATTCTTGTGTTACGTTCTTTTACTACTGAATTAAAGTTCTATTATTAGAATACCATCTATCTTCAAATAATGCAAGCTATTTTAAAAACTTTTCTAATTTATTTTTTTAAGGTAAATATTTTCTTACTATATATTAAGAAAATATTCTTTTCTTTCATTCATTAAATTGTTTTGATCTATTATATGTCTTTTATACTCTTTATTCATAAAAGGAGAAGTCAATATAAAGTCTGCCGTTGCTTGATTATTTGCCACGGGTATGTCGTAAAGAACCGCTATCCTGAGTAATGCCTTTACATCAGGATCATGGGGTTGAGCTTCTAATGGATCCCAGAAAAAAATCATAAGATCAATATCTCCCTCACTTATCTTTGCACCTAGCTGTTGATCTCCACCCATGGGTCCAGATTTAAAAGCTTCTACTTTTAAGCCTATATGGTCTTCTATAAGCCCCGCTGTAGTACCTGTCCCATAAAGAACATGTTGTTTTAAAATATCCTTATTTGCTTTTATCCATTTTAATAACCTTTTTTTCATATTATCATGTGCAACAAGAGCTATTTTCTTTTGCTTCTTTATATCTAGCTTTACATATTCCATTTTATTTCTCCTTAATAGTTTATTATTTAATATTCCCCAATTTATTACGATCATAGTAGAGCACTATAAATTCTTTATAAAATCTTTTCATAAATAGTTTCTCATCCTATGCTCTCTAATTTAAAATTCTTATATTCTTTCAGCTTTTAATAATTCCATAAATTTTTCACCTGTTATTGTTTCCATTTCAAGTAAATAGTTAGATATTTCCATTAGTTTTTCTCTATTTTCATTTAATATCTCTTTAGATTTTGCATATGCTAAATCTATTATTTTTAAAACTTCTTTATCCACTTTGAAAGATGTTTCTTCAGAACAAGTAAGAGAAGCATCTCCTCCCAAATATTTGTTTGATACTGTTTCAAGCGCCATCATTCCAAAGTGTTCGCTCATACCAAATCTTGTAACCATACTTCTAGCTATTTTTGTGGCTTGTTCAATATCATTTGAAGCTCCAGATGTTACACTTCCAAAAACAATGTCCTCAGCAGCTCTTCCACCAGTAAGAGTAACTATCTTATTAAACAGTTCTTCCTTACTCATCAGTACACTTTCATCTTCAGCTACTTGCATAGTATATCCAAGTGCACCTGATGTTCTAGGAATTATAGTGATTTTATGAACAGGATCTGAATCCGTTTGCTTTGCAGCAACTAATGCGTGACCTACCTCATGATATGCAATAATTCTTTTTTCCTTTGGTGATATTACAGCAGATTTTCTTTGATATCCAGCTAGTATCACTTCTACTGACTCTTCTAAATCTTCTTGAATTATTTCATCCCTTCTATGTTTTACAGCTCTTAATGCTGCTTCATTTATAATATTTGCTAAATCTGCTCCTGACCCTCCGGCTGTTGCTCTAGCTATAGCATTAAAATCTACATCTGGATCTATTTTTACATCTTTAGAATGCACTTCAAGTACTGCTTCTCTTCCTGCAATATCTGGAAGTTCTACAGGTATTCTTCTATCAAATCTTCCAGGTCTTAAAAGAGCCTTATCAAGTGAATCCGGTCTATTTGTAGCAGCAAGTATAACTACACCTTCATTTCCATCAAATCCATCCATTTCAGCTAAAAGTTGGTTTAATGTTTGCTCTCTTTCATCGTTGCCAGATATTCCCCCTGAGTCTCTTTTTTTACCTATAGTATCTATTTCATCTATAAATACTATACAAGGGGCCTTTTCTTGAGCTTGTTTAAATAGATCTCTTATTTTAGCTGCACCCATACCTACAAACATTTCTATAAATTCTGATCCTGATATAGAAAAGAAAGGTACATCAGCTTCACCCGCTACTGCTCTTGCAAGAAGAGTTTTACCTGTACCAGGTGGCCCTACAAGAAGTGCTCCTTTTGGAAGCTGGGCTCCTATTTGTTTGTATCTCCCAGGATGATGGAGAAAATCAACTATCTCAGTCAAGGCTTCTTTTGCCTCATCTTGACCTGCTACATCTTTAAAAGTTTTTCCACCTTCTGCTGCAACATAAATTTTAGCATTGCTTTTGCCAAAACTCATTGCATTTCCTCCACCCATCTTTTTTTGCATACTTCTAAAAAATAATAATCCTAATCCCCAAAGTAATAAGACTGGGAATAGAAAACTTAATAAAAAATTTACAAATGGTGAAAATTCTTTAGGACGTTCTCTGTCATAACTTTCAACATTTCCTTCATCAAGTCTTTGAATTAAATCTGCATCTTCCATTCTATCTGTAGTATAAACATTTTTGTCATCTTTTTTATTTGATTCTATAGTTATTTCCCTATCTCCTATTTCTACACTTTTAACTTCACTATTTTCTAACATAGTTAAAAACTCACTATATGTTACTTCTTTTATTTTAGATCTTGAAATAGCTGGCATTATAAATGTATTTATAACAAGTACAACTAAAAGTACTACAATATAGTAATATATTAATTTTCTTTTTGGTCCTTTTTTCTCCTTCATGCTAATCTCCCTTTTATTTAAGTGATTTTAATAATATCTTGTAAGACGTATCCATAGCCTCTTCTATGTCGATACTTCTGTAGTGTTCTTTTTTCCCAATATAATGAGAAAATGTAGATATGGCACCTCTAACTGCCATTAAAAGATAATAATCTTCTTCATCTGTTTTTACTATACCATCTTTTTTACCTATTTCCAATAGATGCTTTATGGTGTTATTTATGTCTTCGAAAAAATAACTTGTATTGCATCCTTCATCTGCTAAATGTTTATAAAAATCTTTAAATCCAGCAGAAGATAAAATTGTATTTATTATAAACATATTACTTCTATAACTATCTTTTATTATAAAAAGTATTTCATAATATTTATCTCTAAAACTTTCTTTTCCCATTATTCTATTATAAGAAATTTCCATTTCCTTGTCCATATAATACATTAAAGCTTTTGATATAGCTTGTTCTTTAGATTCAAAATAGTCATATATAGTTCCCTTTCCTACATCAGATATTTTAGCAATATCCGCTACCTTTATAGTGTAAAGGTTGTTTCCTTCTTTTATTAAATTTATAACACCATCAAAGATTGTAATTTCTTTATCTGAATATTTCTTTTTATTCATCTTTTAGTTCACCTCTAGTAGAAAGTTCTTTCTTATTTAATAAATCATACATAACTGGTACTACAATAAGTGTTAATATCGTTGAATATATCAAACCACCTATGGCTACTATTGCTAATGGTTGAAGCATCTCTGAACCTGCCCCTACACCTATTGACAATGTTGAAAGTCCTAATATAGTTGTTATCGCAGTCATAAAAATAGGTCTTAATCTCGTTCTTCCTGCAAATATGAGTGCTTCTTTCTTTTTCATACCTCTTTGTCTTAATTGATTAGTATAGTCAACAAAAACTATACCATTATTTACAACTATACCAGATAAGACTAAAAACCCTAACATGGCTATTAAACTTATATCATTTCCCGTTGCCCACAGTGCTAAAAATCCTCCTGTAAATGCAAGTGGTATAGTGAACATAACTATAAAAGGTGATAAGAGTGATTGAAATTCTGCAACCATGATTAGATATATAAATACTATACTCAATAGAAGCATTAAACTTATATCTCTTAGTGAATCATTTATCATTTCATTTTCACCTGTTATATTAACACTATAACCTTCTGGGACATTGTAGTTATCTAAACCTTTTTCTAGATCTCTACTTACTAAACCTATATTATAATCTTCTTTTAAATCTCCATGTACTGATATATTTCTTTGTTGGAGTTTTCTATTTATAGATGCTACTCCCTTTTGTTCGTCTATTTGAACTATATCTTCCAATTTTATTACTTCCTCATCTTTATTTTCTATTTGAAGTTTTAATAAGGAATCTTTGTTCAGTAACAAACTCTTATCTTCAATAACTATTACTGGAAAATCTTTATTGTTTACTGTTAGTTCTGTAGCTTGTTTTCCTTCTTCCAATATATTATTAATTTCTGAAAATATTTCCGCCGTGGTAAATCCTTTTTCCATCGCTTTTTCTTTGTTTACTTTTATTCTAATCTCTTCAGTACCTTCTCCACTACCTCGTTCTATATTTTCAATACCATCAGTTTTATCTAATATAGACTCTACATCTTCAGATATTTCCTTTAAACTATCAAGCTCTCGTCCCTTTACAACTACTTCTATTCCACTTCCTCCAAGAGCTGTCATATCCATATTGGATGAATTTACAACAATATCTACATCTAAGTCTTTTGTTTCCCTTTCAATATCTTTAGATATTTTAGTATTATCTATTTTTTGATCTTCATCAAGTAATATATAAAGACTTATATTAAGATTATCTGGGCTACCAGCTCCAAGCCCTCCATCTATGGCTCCATTTTGGAATGCTCCTATTGTTTCAACACCATCTATATCAATAAGCTTTTCTATAACTTTATTGGTCATATCTACAGTTTCCTCAAAAGTGCTATCCTTTGGCATAGTAAGACTTGCATCCATTTGTGGTGATTCCATTGAAGGAATAAAAGATGTTCCTATGTTGTATGCTAAATATCCACTTATCACTAAAAGCAAGGAAACCCCTAACATTATGAGAGCTTTATGATTTAATGCACCTTCCAAAACTTTAGTATAGCTATTTGTAAATCTATCAAATATATTTTTCTTTTTTTCTTTAGTATCCTTAAGCATAGTTGATGACATGGTTGGAACAAGAGTTAGGGCAACTATTAAACTTGCAAATAATGAATATGCTATAGTAAGACCCATGTCGGCAAAAAGTTGTCTTGATATCCCCTTAGTAAAGACTATTGGTAAAAACACACACGCTGTTGTAAGTGTTGATGCCATAATAGCCCCTGAAACTTCTCTTGCCCCTGTCATAGAAGCTTCAATACTTGACATTCCTTCACTTTTTAATCTATATATATTTTCAATTACTACTATTGAGTTATCTACAAGCATACCTACCCCAAGGGCCAGACCTGCAAGTGAAATTATATTGATTGTAACTCCTGTAAAATACATCATAGCTATTGCAAAAACTACACTTATAGGAATCGATACCGCTATTATAAAAGTAGGTTTTATATCTCTTAAAAATAGCATCAATATAAGTATTGCTAATATTCCACCATAGACAATATTTTGTAAAACAGATTTTACTACAATATCTATATAAACACCTTGATCCATAAGATTTGAGAAAGATAAACTTTCATTTTTGTCAGTTATTTCATTCATTTTATCCTTTAGGTTATTAGATACTTCTGAAGTAGAATAATTGCTTTGCTTTTGAAAATTTAATATTACAGCATTATTTCCATTTACTTTAGCATATATTTCATCCGAATTATCTTTAAATTTAACATCTCCTACATCATTTAAAAACACTTTTCCGACTGCATCTTCTCCTGTATCAAATAATAATAAGTCTTTTATCTCATCTATCGATTCTAGCTTATCTCCTACTTTTACTAGTTTTCCTGACTCACCGAGATATCCTGCGGGCATAGAAAAGTTTTGAGCCATAAGTATTCCTGATACCATATCTTTATCTATTACACCTTCTAAAGATGCTCCTTTAAATGCTTCTTCTCTTTTTTCTTCAAACTCTTTTATATTTTTATCTAATTCTCTTTCCCCTGTTTCAAGTTCATCTTTAGCCTTATCCATCTCTTTCGATAAAACTACTTTTCCTGTAGCTATATCCTGTTCTTTAAAATTTAAATCAACAGCTTGATTTGTAATTCCTCTTCTTTTTTCTTCTAACTCTTTTATATTTTCATCTATAACTATTAAGCCATTTTCTATCTCTTCTTTACCTTTTTGCATCTCTACTAAACCTTTTAAAGTATCCTCTAATTTACTAGTTTGTTCTGGATTTAAGATTTCATTTATACCCTCGATATCTTCAATACCTTCAACACTTTCAACATTTTCAACATCTCCAAAAGAATTTTTTATATTTAAAAGTTCTTTTTCTTTTTTTTCTATCTCTTTTTTGGAAGCAAGAAGTTCAGCTCTTTTATTTTTTAGTTCTCGTATTCCTTCATCTATCTGAGCCTTTCCTTCATTTAATTGATTTTTACCTTCTTTTATACCATCTTCAGCAGTTTCCAATTTATTAAGTTGTTTATTTTCTTCAGACTCAAGCTTACTTTTACCATTTTCTATTTCTCTTTTTGCAGAGTTTAAATCATTCCCTACATCCGATAGTTCTTTATCTAATTTATTTAATATGTTTTTATTTAGTTTTTCTATCTTGTTTTCATTTAATACAACATCTATATTCTCTTCTATAAGTCCTGTTCCATCTACTGCAGCAACTCCACTTACGCTTTCAAGTTCGGGAATTATATCTTCCTTTACAAGTGTAGATATTTCAGATATATCCATATTGGAAACATCTACTGAACTTACCATAATAGGTAACATATCTGGATTTAATCTTATAATCATGGGAGAACCTACCGCATCATCCCAAGCTCCTTTTATAAGATCTAAATTACCATTTATCTCTATTATTGCAGAATCCATATTTACATCATTATCAAACTCCATAATTACAGTTGAAGAATTTTCGCTGCTTATTGAATTTATATCTTTTATATTATTAGCCCTAGCAACTATTTGTTCAATAGGTCTTGTAACGACCATTTCTACCTCTTCTGGACTTGCCCCAGGATAAGAAGTATTTATAACTAAAAAAGGTAAATCTAAGCTAGGTAATAGATCTGTCTGTAAATTGACAAATGATATTGTACCTAGTATAAGTACTATAATTACTGCTACCACTATTGTATATGGTTTCTTCACACTAAATTTCGATAACATTTTACTCCTCCAAATTACAATTAATTTCCCGACTGACTGGTCGGTCGTCTCTCCATTATATTATATTTGCCTTTATTGTCAACTTTTTTATCTTGAATATATATATCTATATAGTATAATAAATCCCTTAGGAGGTTTTTATATGAAAGAAAAGGTATTAGGCGCATTATCTGTCTTTACGTCTATATTTGCGGCCCTATGTTGAACGGGTGGATTGTTACTTGCACCCCTAGGTTTAGGGGCCTTAGGATCTGCTTATTTTGCTGGTATGGCTAAATATAAGCCTTTATTTGTTATTTTAACAGGTATACTCATATATTGGGCATATAGTATAATCGAAAAAAGAAACTCTAGTAAGAAAACTAAAATATTCTTTTGGATCATGGCTATTCTTTCAATGTTAATTCTTTTTTCCCCTAATATTTTAGATTTCTTTAATATGATATAAGATAAATAAAAGTGCAAAAAATAAGACAATCATTAATGATTGTCTTATTTTCTATTTATATATAAACTTTCAGTCTTTTCAATAACTACTCTATAATTTTACTATATAAATATAGACAGTCTCGAAAAAGGGACTGTCTATATTTTAAGTATTATTCTTCTATGCTAATTGCATCTGTTGGGCAAGATTCTTCTGCTTCTTGTGCACTATCTTCTACATCAGATGGAACCGGATCAGCAATTACTACTGCTATATCTTCATCGTCCATTTCAAAAACTTCTGGACATATAGTTGCACAAAGACCACAACCTATACACGCTTCTCTATCTACTATTGCTTTCATTTTTTTCCCTCCATATGAAAATATTAGTTTACAAATTTATTATATGACTTTAGCTAACTTTATTCAAGTAAATATTTCAAAATTACATAAGTTTTGATATGTTTTTACTAAATTCAATAGGGTCTTCAATAGGAAGTCCTTCTATTAGTAGGGCCTGATCATATAAAAGTTTAGTATAAAGATTAAACTTTTCTTTATCTTTATCAAATACTTCTTTAAGAGTATCAAATATTTCATGATTTATATTTATCTCTAAAGCCTTTGAAGCCTTAACTCCAGAATTTTCTTCTCCCATATTACTTAGTATTTTTTCCATCTCAATAGAAATTTCGCCTTCACTTGACAGACAAACTGGATAGTTCTTAAGACGTTTTGATGATTTTACTTCATTTATCTTATCGCCTAATACTTCTTTCATAGAAAGAAATAATTCATTATTTTCCTCATCCATTTTTTCTTCATCTTTCTTTAAATCCTCATCCATTTCTATTCCTAAATCTTCACTAGACACTGATTTAAATTCTTTTTCTTTGTAATTCATTAAGATTTTGATAGCAAATTCATCTACATCTTCTGTTAAATAAAGTATTTCATAATCTTTTTCTTTTACTATCTCAGATTGAGGCAGTTTATCTAGTCTATCTATAGAGTCTCCACTTGCATAATATATATACTTTTGATCATCTTTCATTCTATCAACATATTCATCTAAGGTAACTAAGTTTTTTTCTTTAGATGAATAGAACATTAATAGATCTTGTAACATTTCTTTATGCATACCAAAATTATTATATACTCCAAATTTAATGCCCTTACCAAAACTCTTAAAAAATTCTTTATATTTTTCCCTTTCATTCTTAAGAAGAGATAATAACTCATCTTTTATCTTTTCTTCAATTTTTTTAGCCATAAGTTTTAGCTGTCTATCGTTTTGTAGTATTTCACGAGATATATTTAATGAAAGATCTTCTGAGTCTACTACACCTTTAACAAAACTAAAGTAGTCTGGTAGTAACTCTGCACATTTTTCCATTATTAAAACACCACTTGAATATAGTTCTAAGCCTTTTTCATACTCTTTAGTGTAAAAATCATAAGGCATATTTGAAGGAATATAAAGTATAGATCTATAGCTAATCATACCATCAACATTAAAATGAATAGTTTTAAGAGGTTTATCTACTCCAAAATGTTTTTCCTTGTAAAATCTTTCATAATCTTCTTCAGTCAGTTCATTTTTATTTTTTCTCCAAATAGGGACCATGCTATTTATTGTTTCTAATTCCTTATACTCTTCATAGTCTTCAGAATCTTCTTTTTGTCTTTGCTTAGTAACTATCATTTTTATAGGATATCTTATAAAGTCGGAATAGCTTTTTATAAGCTCTTTTATCCTAGACTCCTCTAAAAATTCATCATAATTTTCATCTTCAGTATTTTCCTTTATTTTAAGGATTATTTCAGTTCCTACATCCTCTTTAGATGTTTCTTCTATATTATAACCTTCTACACCACTAGATATCCAAAGATTTGATTTTTTTTCTCCAAAAGCTTTACTTTTTACTTTTAAAGTATCTGCAACCATAAAAGCTGAATAAAAACCAACACCAAATTGTCCTATAATATCTATATCTTTAGATAATTCTTCTTTAGATATTTTATTTTCATTTTTAAAGTTTAAGGAACCACTCTTTGCAATTACCCCTAGATTATCCTCTAGCTCTTCTTTAGTCATTCCAATACCAGTATCTTTTACAGTAAGTTCTCTATTTTCTTTGTCTATAGATATTTTAATATAAAAATCATCTTTATCGAAATTTATATTCTTATCAGTAAGAGCTTTATAATAATATTTATCTATAGCATCACTTGCATTAGATATAAGTTCTCTTAAAAATATTTCCTTATTAGTATAGATTGAGTTAATCATCAAATCTAATAGCCTTTTAGACTCTGCTTTAAATTCTCTTTTTTCCATAATAATCTCTCCCTTAACCTTTTTAGCACTCGCAATCCTAGGTTGCTAATAATTATTTTATATCATATTTGTTTTTTAAAGTCAATATTTCTTAAACTTTAATATCATATTTTTTACCTACATTTAAAACAAAATAGATAAATAAACTATTAGCTGTTTTAAGCTATAGTTTTAAATTTATCTATTGTAATTTATATTTTAAAATCTTGGATCAATTTAAAAATGATAATTGAACTTTATCTAAAGATGAAAGATTTGACATAGATACTCCAATCAATCTAATCTTTTTACTTACTTTCAGCTCATCTAATAGCATACTTGAAATCTTATATATATCATCCGAGCTATTTATATCATATTCTAATGTTCTGCTTCTAGTCTTTGATTTAAAATCCTCATCCTTTATTTTTAAAGTAATAGTTCTACCTTGTATTCTTTTTCTTGTTAAATCTTTTTCTATTTCTAATGAAAATTTATATATATACTCTTTTAAAACATTCTTATCCCTAGTAGATATTTCAAATGTAGTCTCTGTTCCTAGCGATTTTCTCTCTCTATCGATTTCAAGTTTTCTATTATCTACACCTCTTATTCTAAGGTAAATTTCTGTTCCATGTTTCCCAAGAAGTTCAACAAGGAATTCTTCTGATAATTCTAATAAATCTTCTACTAAATAAACTCCTATATCATTTAATTTTTTAGCAGTTTTTCTTCCTATTCCATGTATTTTTTTTATAGATAAGGGTAAAAGTATTTCTGGTACCATATTAGGTGTTATAAGTTTTATACCATCTGGTTTATTCCAATCAGATGCAAGTTTTGCTAAAAACTTATTAAAAGATAAACCCATGGAGAGTGTAAGTCCAGTATTTTCTAAAACTTCTTTTTTAATTTCAAAACAAGTTTCTATATTTTTTTCACCACTAGTAGATATATCTAAATAAGCTTCGTCTACAGATACAGGTTCTAAAATATCTGTAAAGCTATTAAGTATATTAAAAACTTCTTTTGATATTTCCCTATATCTATTCATCCTAGTAGGTACAAAAATTCCTTTGGGGCACATTTGTTTTGCCATAAATATAGGCATTGCAGAATGTACTCCGTATTTCCTAGCTTCATAATTTGCAGTAGTAACTATTCCATGTCTGCTATTTCCTCCTACTATTAAAGGCTTACCCTTTAAACTTGGATTGTCCTTTTCTTCTACTGAAGCATAAAAAGCATCCATATCTATATGAAGAATATGTAGATTTTCTTCTTGAATTTGGGATACCTCCATCCTATACACTCCTTTTATATATTATAAATAAATTTATTTTTTATTTGTAATATTTTACTAAAGAATTAATATAATATTTTTCTAGTCGTTCTCTACCCTTTAAAGATTCAAGTTCTATTAAAAACTCCATAGCTACAACCTCGCCACCAAGCCTTTCTATAAGGTCTGCAGCCGCAATCATAGTCCCTCCAGTAGCAAGTAAGTCGTCTACTATGGCTATTTTATCACCTTTTTCAATTGCATCTTTATGTATTTCCAAGGAATTTGTACCATATTCTAAGTCATATTCGATTATTGACGTTTCAGATGGAAGTTTTCCTGGCTTTCTAATTGGAATAAACCCAACACCTAGGCCATATGCAGCTGCAGCCCCAAATAAAAAACCTCTAGCTTCAGGTCCTACTATATGGTCTATATCCTTTTCTTTTAAGTTATTTATAATCATATCTACTGAAGCTTTAAAAGCTACTTTATCTTTCATAAGAGTTGTAATATCTTTAAAACTAATTCCTTGTATAGGAAAGTCCTCTATTACTCTAATTTTTGATTTTAAATCCACAACTATTCCTCCATTTAAAATAAATTATATTATCTTCTATATTGCACAATATAAGTTTATCATATTTATCTTTTTTTTGATATATTTAAATACTTCTGCAAAAATTAAGACACATTTTAAATTTAAAATGTGTCTTAAAAAATATATATTAAACTAAAAATTTATTATTATTTTAAAGATTTTAAAACATTTTCTACTATAACTTTAAAATCTTTATCTATATCTTTAGAATTCTCATCATAACCTCTATTTGATAAGTTTCCTATACTTTTAGTCATAGGAAGTTCACCTAAAAGGTTCAAATTCATTTCTTCTAAATACTTTTCAGTATCTATTTCATCGTATATTCTTATTTTTTCATCACAGTTTGGACATTTTATATAGCTCATATTTTCTACCAGACCAAGTAGATCAATATTCATCTTATTAGCCATATTAACTGCCTTTGCAACTATCATAGAAACCATATCTTGAGGAATAGACACCATAACTATACCATTTATTGGAATTGAATCCATTACCGTTAAAGCAACATCTCCCGTTCCTGGCGGCATATCTATTATAAGATAGTCTAGCTCTCCCCATGCTACATCAGTCCAAAATTGTTTTACGGCTGAAGAAACTATCGGGCCTCTCCATACCACTGGATCATTTTCATTTTTTGTCATAAGATTAAATGAAATTACCTTTATTCCATCTTTTGTTTGGGCTGGGTGTAAGTTTTTACCATCACTTAATACTTTTCCATCTTGAATTCCTAAAAGTCTTGGTACACTTGGTCCTGTGATATCTGAATCCATGATACCTACTTTATAGCCCATCTTATTTAAGCTTTCAGCAAGTAATACGCTTACAGTAGATTTTCCAACTCCACCCTTACCACTCATAACTCCTATTATTTTGCCTATTTTATTTAAAGGATTGTTCTCTATAGTACATTTTTCTTGACTAGTAGAACAATCATCCTTAGTTGGACATGTGTTACAATTTGCCATAAATATTCCTTCTTTCTATAGTATTGTAAGTACTCGTTTTTAATTATAACACTTTATATTAAAAATAAAAGTAAACTCATCCTTTTAATTATTAAAAAAACTAGGACA
>NZ_JBQDAA010000047.1:0-13802 GCF_052089545.1 Tissierella sp.
CTTAACCGACTCTTACTATCTTACACTCTTTTAAAAGAAATGTCAATAGTTTTTTAAAATCTTTTTAAATCTTTTTTCTTGTTTTCTTTCAGCACTCATATGAATCTCTAAGTGGTGAAATAATAATATAACATGAATCTACATAGCTTGTCAATAGTTTTTAATCTTTTTTTAATGAATTATTTATATTCTTATATTATAGCTAGTAAAATACAGCCTTTTAATTTGATATCTTTTCTATGACATTGTGTAGAACTTTCTTTTTAATAAATTCTATCCTCTTATATTTAAAACCTTATATTGTATAATTTGACCTTCTATACTCACCTTAACTATATCTCCTTTTTAACTCCTAATAAAGCTTTTCCTAATGGAGATTCGTTAGATATTTTACCTTGGAAAGGGTCACCCTCTACCGAACCTACAATTATATATTCCATAGCTTCATCATATTCTAAGTCCTTAACTAACACTTTAGATCCTATACTAACTACTTCACCATTTCTCTTATTCTTATCTATTAATACTGCATTGTCAAGTACTGATTCAAGTTTTGATATCTTTTCTTCCAATTGAGCCTGTTCGCTTTTTACTCTATCATATTCAGCATTTTCATCAATGTCTCCACAGCATAAAGCCGATTGTATATTGGAAGCGACCTCTCTTCTTTTTACTGACCTTAAATTATCTAAATCTTTTTCTACTTCCCTTAAGCCCTCTTCTGTTAAAAAGACTTTCTTTTTCGTCATAAAACTTTTCATCCTCTCAACATTTAATTATATTATCTTAAGTAAGCATATATATTTTGTTCATTATATATAAGTGTATGATGTTTAATATTTATTACTTATAATTGCTTTTAATATATAAATAGAAAAATTAGTCCGTTAACGGACTAATTTTATATGTTTTTCTATTTCAATTTAAGATTCTATAGGTTTCATAGTTGGGAAAAGTAGTACATCCCTTATACTTGGTTGATTTGTAAGAATTATAATCATCCTATCTATACCTATCCCAAGTCCTCCCGTTGGAGGAAGTCCTACTTCTATAGCATTTATAAAGTCATCATCCATAGGATGCGCTTCATGATCTCCTGATTCTTTTTGTTTAACTTGGTCTTCAAACCTTTGTCTTTGATCTATAGGATCATTTAATTCAGAAAAGGCATTAGCTATTTCCCAAGTATTTATAAATGCTTCAAATCTATTAGTTTTTCTAGGATCTTCAGGATTTCTCTTGGCTAAAGGTGATACTTCTACTGGATGACCTGTTACAAATGTAGGTTGTACTAAGTGTACTTCACAAAACTCTTCAAACATTTCAGATATAATATGTCCACGTGTCATACCTTTCTTTACTTCAATACCTTTTGCTTTAGCAATATTTCTAGCTTCTTCATCCGTATTTATTTCAGAAAAATCTACTCCTACATATTCTTTAACAGCATCAGCCATATCGATTCTTCTCCATGGAGGTGTTAAATCAAGATCTACACCTTGATAATTTATCTTTGTAGTTCCAAGTGTTTTCTCTGCCACATATGCTATTAACTCTTCTGTTAAAGTCATCATATCTTCATAGTCAGCATATGCTTCATATAATTCTATATTAGTAAATTCTGGATTATGTTTAGGGCTCATTCCTTCATTTCTAAACATTCTTCCCATTTCATAAACCTTATCAAAGCCTCCAACTATAAGTCTTTTTAAATATAGTTCGTTAGCAATTCTCATATACATATCTAAATCCAAGGTATTATGATGGGTTATAAAAGGTCTAGCATTAGCCCCACCTGCCACTGTACTAAGTATAGGAGTCTCTACTTCTAGAAAATCTCTCTCATCTAAATATTCTCTAACTGCTTTTAACATTTTAGATCTTAATATAAAGGTTTCTTTCACTTCAGGATTTACTATCAAATCTACATATCTTTGTCTATATCTTAAATCTTGATCTTTTAAACCGTGAAATTTTTCAGGAAGTATTTGAAGTGATTTGCTCATGAGAGTTATTTCACTAGCCCTAATGGATATTTCACCCATTTTAGTTTTAAAAACCTCACCTTTTACACCTATAATGTCTCCCAAATCAAATAACTCTAAGTCTTTATAAGTTTCTTCTCCAAGATTGTTAAATCTGGCAAATATCTGTATTCTACCTTTACTGTCTTGAATATCTATAAAACTTACTTTACCATGACCCCGTCTTGACATTATTCTTCCTGCTATAGATACTTCTTTTTCTTCAAATTCTTCAAAGTTTTCTTTTATCTCTTCACTATAATGAGTAGAATCAAACTTTTCTATTAAAAATGGATTCTTTCCTTTTTCCATCAAAGTATTTAGTTTTTCTCTCCTATTTAAAAGCATTTCATTTAAATCTTTAGTATCTTCAGACATCAAACTTCCTCCTTGGTTAACTTTTATCTACTAATATCTAAGATTTCATATTCTATAATTCCGTCTGGAACATTAACTTTAACTATATCGTCTTTTTTACCACCTATTAGAGCACTGCCTAAAGGAGATTCATTTGATATTTTACCTTCATAAGGATCAGCTTCTGCTGAACCTACAATTATATATTCCATTTCTTCATCATATTCTAAATCTTTTACTGATACCTTAGACCCTACACTAACTATATCAGTAGTTATTTCATCTTCATCTATTATCTTTGCATTTCTAAGTGTAGTTTCAATCTTTACAATCTTTTCCTCTAATTGAGCCTGTTCATTTTTAGCTTGATCATATTCTGAGTTTTCACTTATATCTCCAAAACTTAGAGCTACCTTTATTCTAGCTGCTATCTCTCTTCGTCTTACTGATTTTAATTCATCTAATTCCTCTTCTAATTTATTTAAACCTTCTTTAGTTAAAAAGACATTTTTTTCTGTCATTAACTCTCTCTCCCTTTCTATTATAAATACTTAAGATTATCCATTCCTTTTTTTACAAATTATCTTTTATCTTCCCTTTTGAATTATAAGTTCTTAAATCTTATATGGAAAATATTATAAACAAGCCACGAGCATATGTCAAGGTAATTATATCAAGTATAGCCTTTTTTATATACTTCCTTTTAAGCTATTTGCCCGATTTATTAACTCTTCTAATGTTTTAAGTTTTCCTCTACTATATATTCTATGAAAGCTTTCCCTACTAGATTCATTTAACTTTTCATGTAAAGAAGATATCAATTCTCCAAAAATTAAGCTGTTTTCTTTATATCTACTATTTATTGTTATATCTTCTATAAGTACATTGTTTTTAGTATGTCTAAATATATGACCATTACTATAGTCAAGTATTATAGCTTCTTTTTTAATATTATTCTTATCTATATATATATCTTTTTCCATATTTATTATAATACCATATTTCTTTATGGATTTACTTAGGTCTTTTTGCCTAAATATAGATAGGCCCATATCTTTTAATATATTTTCGCATATAAGATCCTCACATTTTATGTTTTCAAGCCTTATTTTTTCAAGTATTGAAATAAATGAAAAACTTTCATGTAGAAGTCTTATTATTTCATATGTTAGATTTTCATCCTTACAAATAATTAAAATCTCTTCTTCTCTTAAATTTTTCCTAAACTCTAACATCTTTTCTAAAATTATTTTTATATTATATATTTTTAGAACTTTTCCATCAGGAAAACATAAACCTGTTTTTCTTTCAATTTCATCTTCAATATCTAGACTATTACCTATAAGTTCCTCTAAAAAAATATATTTATGATTATCATTTTTTATTTTATTTATATTGTCTATCATTTTCTGTAGGACATCTTTATTCTTGTAATCTATTTCCTTTAGATTTATTCCTACTAAATCTCCTTTTACTTCTTCCTTTATAATTATATAATCAAGAATTTTCCTATGAAATGTAGGAGTAAAAATAGAGAAAATATATTTTAATTTATCAGTCCTTAAATATTCCTTATATTTATTATTACTTATTACATATAATAAAGAGATAATTTCACCTCCACTTCTTATTGTTTTACAATTATATGTTAAATTATCTCTTTATATTCATAAATCCTAACCTTGTAAATCATTAAAATAATCTCTTAAGGTTTTTTCTATATCTTTTTTATCTTCCATTCTATTTATCAAGTTTTTTACTTCATTAGAGTTCCTAAATCCCTTTAAATACCACGATATATGTTTCCTCATTTCTTTTATAGCTGTTTTTTCACCTTTTAATTGGCAAGATAAATTCATATGATAAAGTATTATAGTTAAGATTTCATCATATGTAGGGATATAATCCTCTTTACCGTTAAGCAAGTTGTTTATGCCTTTAAATAACAACGGATTCCCCATAGCTCCTCTTCCTATAGCTACAGCATCACATCCTGTATAATCCATAAGCTTTATGGCATCAGAGGATTTGAAAACATCACCATTTCCTATTACTGGTATTCTTAATCTATTCTTTATTTCTCCTATTATATCCCAATCTGCACTCCCTGTATAAAACATCTCTCTAGTTCTACCATGTACCGTTATAGCTTCTACTCCACACTCCTCTGCTATCTTGGATATTTTAACTGCATTTATGTTGTCACTATCCCAACCTGATCTTATTTTCACAGTTATAGGCTTTTTAGAAACTTTCACAGATGTGCTTAAAATTTCAGATACTAATTTAGGATTTTTCATAAGAGCTGACCCATCACCATTTTTAACAATTTTAGGAGCAGGGCACCCCATATTTATATCTATTATATCAACTTCATTTCTTTCATTTAAATCCTTAGATATTACTTGGCTTATGATCTCTGCATCTGAACCAAAAATTTGTAAAGATACTGGTCTTTCCTTTTCTTTTATTTTAGTAAGTCTTTTAGTAGCTTCATCTTTATAGTATAATCCTTTAGCGCTTACCATCTCTGTCACTACAAGCCCGACTCCCATTTCCTTACAAATAGTTCTATAGGAAAGATCTGTTACACCAGCCATTGGCGAAAGAACAGTTTTGTCTATTTCTATATCTCTTATCTTCATCTTTATCACTCCAGACTATAGGTAAGTAATCTAAACTACTTACCTGTTCCTTTCATATATAATTCTAAGTCCTTCTAAAGTTAACAAACTATCTATTACATCTATATATTTGCTTTCACTAGAAACTAAATTTGAAAATCCACCTGTAGCTATTATGTTTACCTTATCTTCTTTATATCCCATTTCTTTTATTATATTTTTTATAATGTGGTCTATCATCCCAATGTATCCATAAACTAAACCAGACTGTATACTATTTATTGTATTTTTACCAATTACTTTTTCAGGTTTTGCTATTTCAACTTTTGGAAGTTTTGCCGTTCTTAAAAATAGAGCTTCAGAAGATATTTTTATACCTGGTGTTATGACTCCGCCAAGATAACTTCCATCTTTACCTACAGCATCAAATGTTATTGCTGTTCCTGAATCTACAATTATAAGTGGTCCACCATATTTTTCATATCCTGATATAGCATTTACTATTCTGTCTGCTCCAACCTCTTTAGGGTTATCATATTTAATATCTATCCCTGTTTTTATTTCTGGTCCTACTACTAGTGGTTCTATATTAAAGTATCTTCTACTCATAGTAGGCATAGTATGCATAAGTGGAGGAACTACTGAGGATATGATTATATCTTTTACATTTTCAACCTTCAAACCATTAAATTTAAAAATTTGATCAAATAAAAGTCCATATTCATCTGAAGTTCTATCTTTATTACTTGAAATTCTCCAATTATATAGGAGTTCTTTACCCTTATAAACTCCAAAAACTATATTTGTGTTTCCTACATCTATAACTAGCAGCATATCCTTTACGTCTGGCTTTTTATCTTCCAAAGTAATACCTCCACTTTTGTATATTGAAAATAATAGTTTATAAAATGATTAAAAAAAGGCAGGATTTCTCCTGGCCCTTTTTATTTATTCTTCGTCTTTGAAATCTATTTCTTCGTTTTCTTCAGTTTTAGCAATATCTTCTTCTTTAAATCCTTCTTTTGCTTCTATGGAATCCTCACTAGCCTTTTCAATCTCATCCTTGTGATAATATTCTTTTGTTTTGCTATACTCTTTAGCAAACTCACCTGGTTCTAAAGGTCTACCCAAGAACAATTCTTCGAATTCTCTAGCATCTATAGTTTCCTTTTCAAGAAGAGCTTGAGAAACTCTTTCTAATATTGCCATATTTTCCTCTAACAATCTTTCTGCTTTATTATAAGCTGTGTCTATTAGTTTTCTCATTTCCTGATCGATAGTTGCTGCTACCTCTTCAGAATAGTCTTGACCTCTTCCATAATCTCGTCCTAAGAATACTTCTTCTTGGTCTGAGCCATAAGTCATAGGTCCAAGTTTATCATTCATTCCATACTGAGTTATCATTTGTCTAGCAATCTTAGTAGCTCTCTCAATATCATTTTGTGCACCAGTACTTATATCTTCTAATACTAAGGCTTCACTAACTCTACCACCTAATAAGCTTACTAAGGAATCTTCCATCTGTTTTTTCGTCATATAATTTACATCATCTTCAGGTATATATGCAGTAAATCCTCCTGCTCTACCTCTGGGAATTATAGTTATCATATGAACTGGATCTGTATTTGGTAACAGTCTAGAAACTACAGCATGACCTGCTTCATGATAAGCTGTAAGTCTTCTCTCTTTTTCAGTTACAACTTTACTCTTTTTCTCAGGACCAGCTTGAACTTTTATAGAAGCTTCTTCAACTAAATTCATTGGTATAGTCTTTAAGTTAGCTCTAGCTGATAGAAGTGCTGCTTCATTTAGTAAGTTTTCCAAATCTGCTGGAGTAAAGCCAGGTGTTCTTCTAGCTACAACACCAAGTTCTACATTTTCATCAAATGGTTTATCCTTACTATGAACTTCTAGTATAGCTTCTCTACCTCTTACATCTGGTAAACCTACAAATATTTGTCTATCAAATCTTCCCGGTCTAAGTAATGCTGGATCAAGTATATCAGGTCTATTAGTTGCAGCCATTAGGATAATTCCTTCATTTTCTCCAAATCCATCCATCTCTACTAGAAGCTGATTTAAGGTTTGTTCCCTTTCATCATGGCCTCCACCCATACCTGCTCCTCTTTTTCTACCTACCGCATCAATCTCATCTATAAATATTATACAAGGCGCATTTTTCTTTGCTTGCTCAAACAAGTCTCTAACCCTACTTGCTCCTACACCTACAAACATCTCCACAAAATCAGAACCTGATATAGTGAAAAATGGCACTTTAGCTTCTCCGGCTACCGCTTTACTAAGATATGTTTTTCCTGTACCTGGAGGTCCTATAAGTAATACACCTTTAGGAATTCTCGCTCCAATTTCAACATATTTTTTAGGTCCCTTCAAGAAGTCAACTATTTCTTTTAACTCTTCTTTTTCTTCTTCAAGACCTGCTACATCGTTAAAATCGATAAGACTACCTTCTTCTTCCTTGTGCATCTTAGCTTTACTTTTACCAAAGCTCATCATTTTCCCGCCACTGCCGCCTCCTTGCGACTGTTGCATAAAGACAAACCAAAATATTCCAAAGGCAAAAAGAAGTAATAGCGTAGGTAAAAAGCTAATATACCAAGGGTCTTTTGGTACCTCTTTACCAGAATACCTTATTTCTTCATTCTCTACTTTTTCTTTTAAATAATCTTTGTAAAAATCTTCTCTAAAGTCCTCTGGTACAATACTAGTAAACTTAGTACCATCTTTTAGCTGTCCTTCTACTGTTCCTACTTCTCTTCCTTCTATCGACATACTTTCTACTTTATCTGACTCTAGGTTATTTACAAGTTCAGTTACATCTAGTTCTTTTGGTTCCTCTACATCTTGTTGCATAATTCTTACACCAAAAATAATAAGGATTAATATAAGCAAATAAACACTTATCCCCCTAAAAAATCTCTTCAATCCAAGTCCTCCCTCCCTATATGGGTAGTTGATATTTTTTAATTATATCATATAGAATTTACTTATTCAATCTCTATATTACTATACACTTCTTCTTTCAAAGCAGCTATATAAGGTAAGTTTCTATAGACTTCAGCATAGTCTAAACCAAATCCTACTATAAATTCTTTAGGAACTTCAAACCCTAGATAGTCAACCTTTACTTCTAAATTTTTTCTATTTGGCTTATCAAGTAGCGTTACTATCTTTACACTATTTGCACCACGTTTTTTTAAATTATCTGTAAGATAAGAAAGAGTAAGTCCTGTATCTATAATATCTTCTACTATAAGTATATCTTTACCCTCTACCGAAGCGTCTAAATCTTTTATTATTTTAACTTCTCCAGTAGATTTGGACGACTTACCATAACTAGAAACACTCATAAAATCCATGTTTATAGGAAGGTCTATTCTTTTGCAAAGCTCTGCCATAAAAACTGCAGCACCTTTTAAAATTCCTACTACTATCAAATCTTTCCCTTTATAATCATTAGTTATTTCAGCACCTAATTCTTTTACTCTATTTAAAATATCGTCTTCTGAAATAAGCACTTTTTTAATATCATTTTTCATTTAGTCCTCCCACGTTTCTTTGTTTTTATATTTTATCTTCAATATAGTCTTTGTATTCTCATCTACTTTGTAGATTTCATTTGTCCTATAACCTATTACCCAAATTATGTTTTTTCCATCTACAAGTAAAGGAATCTTCTCCCTTAATTGTCTTGGAACCTTTTCATCTATAAAATAGTCTTTTAGTTTCTTACTGCCTTTCATACCAAATGGAACAAATCTATCTCCTGGTTTTCTCTTTCTTATGAAAATACCATCTATTATCTTATCATAATCAAAATATTTTACATTTTTAGACTGTCTTTCTAGTACAATATCTTTTTTATTAAAAACTTCTAATGTCAACTCCACATTATGCTCTTTTAAAATATTTTCTCCGATTATTAAGTTCTTTTCTAAAGAATTAAAAGAATTAAATTCATTTTCCTTGTTTTTTTCTATTATCAGATCATCATAACTTATTCTAGCTACAATATCATTAGGTAAATTTATCATTTTACCTGTTTCTTTTCTACTGAATAATTCGATTACAGATGAGATATGTATATGTTCTATGCCTTGTAAGCTATTGTTCAAATTCTCTATTGATTTTCTAATAATTCTCTTTTTGATACTTAATTCTTCATCCTTAAATATATTGTAATCAAATACCTTAGATTTATCCGTTCTTCTTTTAAGAGAACTCTCATATCTATCATTAGTATATTTTTCTAAAAATTCACTATCAAGTTTTGCATTTTCTGAAAGTCTAAAAAGTGTATCTATTATATTTGGATTAAAGTTTTTTTCTATATATGGTATCAGTTCTAACCTTACTTTATTTCTAGTATATATAGTTTCTAAATTTGTCCTATCAAGTACTGTTTCAATGTTGTTGTCTTCTATGTATTTTTCAATTTCCCATCTATCTATATCTAAAATAGGTCTTATAATATCCCCTATTTTAAAATCCATACCTTTAAGACCATCGATCCCAGTTCCTCGCATAATTCTCATAATTAATGTCTCTGCTTGATCTTTCCTATTGTGTGCTACTGCAATCTTACCTTTACCTAGTTTTTTTATTATACTCCTAAAGAAATCATATCTGAGTTCTCTACCAGCTTCTTCTTCCGATATGTTTTTTTCTTTTGCAACTCCTATCATATCAACTTTTGTAGAAAAATATTGTAAATCTAGTCTTTTAGACAAATTTCTTACAAACATTTCATCCCTTAATGCATCTTCTCCTCTAACTCCATGATTTACATGTGCTAATATCAGATTAAAAGAAAGCTTTTTTTGAGCATACAAGAGCATATGAAGCAAAACTATAGAATCATGTCCACCTGATAAACCAAGAACTATATTATCTCCTTTGTCTATCATATTATATTTACATATTGTATTCAATACTTTTTCTTCCAAATCTATCACCACTTTGGCCTTTTTATTCATCTTATAAGTATAAAGTATACTTTTTATCAAAAAAAGTCAAATCTATTAAAATAAAATATAGGGAAGAATCCTTCCCTATATTTTATTCCAGATTTTTGTTGCTATAATAGTCATATCATCTTGAGGATTATCTCTTCCTACTAATTGAGATATATTAACTACTTCATCTATTATAGTTTTAGGATTTAATGAATCAATTCCACCTATTATATTACACATCCATTTTTCTAAGTCTTTATCTTTTCTGTTGCTTTCTAATAGACCATCACTCATCATAATTACAATATCTCCATCTTCTAATTCTTCTTCATATATATTCAAATCTACATCCTCTAACATCCCTATAGGTAAGGATGTAGAGTTTACTACTTTGACTTCTTTTCCTCTTTTTATAAAAGTAGCAGGACATCCATTTTTAATCATTTTAAGCTTTCCAGTATAAAGATCTATAAAGCTTAAATCTAAAGTTGTAAATATTTCATCTGTAGACTTTACTCTCAGAACTGAATTTAAAGTTTTTATAATAAGGTTTTTATCCATATTAATATCCATAAGTTTTTCTAAGAGTTCTATAGCTACACTACTTTCTTTATAAGCTTTTTTACCTATGCCCATACCGTCACTTATAGCTGTAAAGTGAGTGTTTTCTCTTTCTCCGAATGTATAGCTATCTCCACATATCTTTTCTTCAGAGTTAGATATCTTATTCACATTTGTCATACAGTTAAATCTTTTTTCCCTTACTAATCTATATGTTCTTCTATTATCTATCGAATTACCCAAAGTGTAGTCAATACCAAGGGGGTATCCTAAATGTTTAGAAACTTCTTTTCGAACCTTTTCTATTTCATCCAAAGATTCTATATTTGTATCTGCATTAATTATTACCTCTATATCATCTTTATTTAATTCTACTACAGATAAGTCATTTACATTCATTTTTTTGTTCTTTAATTCCTTCATCAATATTTCTTCTAACTCATCATTAAATATAGAATTCAAATAAAGATTTTCTCCCATCTCATTTATTACTTTACTCATGTTTTCCATTTGCTCTGCTAAAAGCTTTCTATTCTCTAAAAGTTTTATATTGAAACTATTACTTTCTTCAAAATATAAATAAATTTCTAAAACATTTTCTGTCAATTCATCTTTTTTATCGCACCAATCTATACGCGATAAAACCGTTTCTATATCTTCGTCATTTCCTATTTTATTTGCTAGGTTTAAAATATTATGATATGTATTATAATATTCTGAGCCCCAACATTTTTCAATACCCTCACAGCCCTCACATGTATTTTTGGAAATATCATCTATTAAGTTATATACCTCCATAGAAGGATACTTTAATTCTTCATCTATAGATCTATTTAAAATTTCACCTAAAGTTTTAAATAGATTTTCCATTTCACTTATCTTTTTAAGGGCTAATTCACTCTTTTTATCCTGATAATGTTCATCTACACTATTTGTTTCTACTAAATATTCCCCTAAATCTATATTTAAAAACCTAGACCCGATTAAAAATATAATAGACGCAAAGAATATTTCCCTATAATCTAAAAAGCTTGTCCCTAAAGAATTTATATAAAAACTTATTATTCCATTTCCAAGTATAAAACCGAGTATTGAACCAGCTCTACCTAATTCTCTAAACAATCCAGATAATAAAGCTCCTACAGCAAGCAGAGATATTATAAAGGGCATCTCTGTACTTTGTATATATACTATCATTCCTATTGCAACAGCACTTGAAACTCCCATCATAATTCCACTATAGTAGCTAAAATATATTATTACTATTATACTTAAAACATTTTTTATGGAAATGTTTAATAAACTTATATTATTAAAACCTGATAGGACTAATCCCAGTGTTATAAATGTGCATATTAGTTTTTCTTTATTTATCTTTTCTTTTGATATCTTTTCTATTGGTAAACTAAATGAAAATATATAAGTCAAAGTAAATACTAAAACACTTTCAAATCCAATTATAAATAAGTTATATAATAATATTTCATCAAATATTAAGCTTGTAGCAGTTTTTATTGTTAAAAATATTATCCCCATTATAAAGGAGGACTTTAAGATAGTATGGTTATTATCTTTTAAAGCTTTAGTAAATATCAAATAACTTGTCAATACTATTATATAATATGAACTACCTTCAAAACCATGAATTGTAAAGATCCCTAATATTACACTTAATAGTAAAGCTAGATTTTCTTTTTTCATTAGAAGATATGTTCCTAAAAATGCAATACCAAAAGGTGTCATTTCATCTAATATACTTACCCTACTTATAAAAAATCCGATAAAAATTAATATAAAGTCGTTTAAGCCAATTTCAAATTCTTTCTTTTTGTTTATGGCAGATTCCATCTTTATCATTTATACCACTCCTCGCAATTTATTCTTAGGTATATAGTATCAAAGATAGAATTAGTATTTTGTCAATATAAGTTGGCTATTTTTTATGAAATTACTAAATTTTTCATGTTTTTAAATTATCTTTAAAAATAAAACTTAAAGTAAAAATCTATTACCTTAAGTTTCTAATATCTATTTTATGCGCTTTACAGCCTTTAAGTATCTTTTAACCTTTAAATGTAATTTTATGACAAATAAAAAAAACAAAAAATCAAATTAATTTGATTTTTTGTTTTTTTTAAGCTATTTTTAGTCTCTTCTTGATTTCATATTGCTTCTTTTAGGGTCTCTTGATTTTAATTGATCCATTTTATCATTACTATCTTTTAAAAAGTCATTTAATTTATCTTCAAATGACATATGCTTTTGAGAGTCTTCTTGCTTATCCCAATCTATTTCTATAGGTTTTTTAGTCTTTGGTTTTGCTTTTCTTATAGAAAGACTAATTTTCCCATCATCAGTTATCGATAAAACTTTAACTTTGATTTTTTCGTTTCGTTTTAAGTAATCGCTCACTTTCTCTACATAATCATGAGATATTTCTGAAATATGAACTAGACCATTTTTTCCTCCTGGTAACTGAACAAATGCACCAAAGTTCGTTATTCCAGTGACAGTACCTTCAATTATTTCTCCAACAGATACAGGCATATATAAATAATTCCTCCTTAAAATATTTTCAATCTTAGTATATATTAGAAATGACTATATGTCAATCATTATACTTGTCAAAAAAGTTAAATATAGAGTTTTTAAATTTTCCCTTATCAATATATATTATTTCATTAGGTTTTACCATTCCCAGTTCTTCTCTGGCTGTATTTTCTAAAAATTCAATAGTTCCTCTTTTTTCTATCTCTTCATTTAAGTCTCCTATGTCTTCTTGAAGATTTTCTATATCATTTTCTATAGCTTCTTCTTTCAAAGTCAATTCTTTTTTAAGCTTATTTTGATTTATAACTATGCTTATAATATATATAAATACAAACAAAGTAACGATATGGCGAAGCTTTATCCTAAATTTTTGTTTGTTTTTTCTGTTTTTTTTATTTTTATTATTCATAGTTTCCCCACCAGTTTTATTAATCTAATAAAATCAATCTTATTTTTTTCTTTTCATTATCTTTACATATTTCCTAGTTTCTTTTATAAATATAGATAGTATTTTTTTGTTTTTATTTATCCCTTTTTTAAATAACCCTCTTATCTTTTTGAAAGGATAGGATATTATTATAATTATCTCATTAATTAGAAATAATATCAACTTAAAACCTTTAAATAATATAGGAAAAATAAAATATGATAATATTTTGATATAAAAAATTCCACCTATAAAAAAGCCTATAAAAACAAAGCCTCTAAAT
>NZ_JBQDAA010000048.1:0-13615 GCF_052089545.1 Tissierella sp.
AGAAAGCTTTAACGGAGACAGTTATATATATAAATAACTACAGAGAACTGATACTAGGTGAGAGTCAGTGTTCACTTTATAAATATAAAAATCACTCCAGAGCTATCAAGACGAAGTTTAGTAATCGAGATCGGGATTCTTTATTATAAAGAAGTGCCACCGTTATATGGCTAGAGCTAGTTAACAATGGGCTTGAAGAGTTAGTTTACGAGAGTAGACTATAAAAAAGGGTGGTACCACGAAAATCTTTCGTCCCTAGCATACAAATATTTGTATGCTAGGGAGGAAGGATTTTTTTATTCTAAAACATTAAAAGAGGTGGCTAATATGAAAGAAAAAACTATAAAGGGCGCAAAAATAATATTAGAAACATTACATAGACTTGGAGTAAGAGATATATTTGGCTATCCTGGAGGAAGTGTTATTCCAATATATGATGAAATATATGACTTTGAAGGAATAAACCATTATTTTTCAAGACATGAGCAAGGTGCTTCTCATGAAGCAGATGGCTATGCTAGGGCTAGTGGTAAGGTTGGTGTATGTCTTGCTACATCAGGGCCTGGTGCAACAAATTTAGTTACAGGGATTATGACAGCTCACATGGATTCAACTCCTATGATAGCTATAACTGGTCAAGTGGTAAGTGGTTTTTTAGGTAAGGATGCCTTTCAAGAAAGTGATATTGTGGGAATAACTATACCTATAACAAAAAACAGTTATTTAGTAACTGATATCAGGGATCTCCCACGTGTTATAAAAGAATCATATTTTATAGCTTCAACAGGAAGACCAGGACCTGTACTTATAGATATACCAAAAGATATACAGCTCCAAGAAATGAGTAGGGAAGAATTTGAAAAACTATTCCAAGAAGAAATAGACCTTGAAGGATACGAACCCAACTATAAGGGTCATCCAGTTCAAATAAAAACAGCCAAAAACCTTATAGAAAAGTCAAAAAAACCTTTAATAATAGCTGGGGCAGGTGTGCTTAAGTCAGGCGCATGTGAAGAGCTTTTAGAGCTAGCTCAAAGGGCTGATATACCAGTTGTTACAACACTTTTAGGACTTGGATCCTTTCCAAGTACTAGTCCCTTATCCCTTGGCATGCTTGGAATGCATGGAACAGTGTGTGCAAACTATGCCATTGATGATGCGGATCTTATAATAGCTGCAGGTATTAGATTTGATGATAGGATAACTGGAGATCCAGAAAAATTTTGTAAAAATGCAGAAGTTATTCATATAGATATAGATCCAGCTGAAATAGGAAAAAATAAGCTTATAGATGTACCGATAGTTGGAGATCTTAAAAATGTATTAAAGGCTATAAATAAAAGGATAGATAATTATAAACATGAAGAATGGACAAAAAAAATAGGTTCATGGAAAAAAGAATTTCCACTTATCTATGTAAAAAATGATGAAAATAGTCTTATGCCCCAAGAAGTACTTTCAAAATTAAATAGTATTGTAAAGGGAGATGCTATAGTAACTACGGACGTAGGACAGCATCAGATGTGGGCCGCTCAATATATGGACTTTGAAAAGCCGCATTCATTTATAACATCGGGAGGGGCTGGAACTATGGGCTTTGGGCTTCCAGCTGCTATAGGAGCTCAAATAGCCAAAAGAGATGAAAGAGTTATAGCAATTGTAGGAGATGGAGGATTTCAAATGACATCTCAAGAGCTTATGATGATAAAACAATATAATCTTCCTATAAAGATAGTACTTCTTAACAATTCATATCTTGGCATGGTAAGGCAGTGGCAGGATATATTTAATGATAAGAGATACTCCTTTGTAGATTTAGACCACAATCCAGATTTTGAAATGATGGGAAAGGTTTATGGTATAAGAAGCGAAAGTATAAGAACAAAAGAAGATCTAGAAAGTAAATTTCCTGAACTTATAAATTCTCATGAGGTAGTTCTTATAAATTGTATAGTAGAAAAAGAAGCAAATGTATATCCTATGATACCAGGTGGAACGGATGTATCTCAGATGATGGGTTTAAAGGGTCAATAGATTATATAAAGACACTTATATATTTATGGTTAATGCCTTTAAATATAAAAGGTTTTGGGTATAAATAATATTAGGACTATTTGTAAATATTGTTTAAAAACTAAAAGGGAGGTTAAGTCGTGAGTGAATGGCTAAATAATAGAGAATTTAGACAAGAAAAATTAAAAGAAGTTATAAAAGAACTTCATGAAGGAAAGACGGTAGATGAAGTAAAGGCTAAGTTTGCAAAGATAATAGATGGAGTGTCTCCAAAAGAAATAGGGCAAATGGAAGTACAACTTGTAAAAGAGGGTCTCCCCATAGAAGAGATACAAAACCTTTGTGATGTACATGCGGCAGTTTTTAAAGGTACGCTAGATGATATACATCATCCAGAACAAGTGCCAGGTCATCCTGTATATACACTTAAAAGAGAAAACGAAGCACTTGAAGAATATATAGAAAAAACTTTGAATCCTAATATAGAAGACTTTAAAAAAGATGATTCTAAGGAAAATATTTTAAAACTTAGGGAAGACTTTAATTTGCTATGGGATATAGACAAACACTATAGTAGAAAGGAAAATCTAATATTTCCCTACCTTGAAAAATATGGTGTAACAGCGCCGCCAAAAGTTATGTGGGGTGTTGATGATGAAGTAAGGGCTAAGATAAAAGATATAAATTTAAGTTTAAGAAATTATGCTGGTAAAAAAGATGATCTAGTTAAAAAAATGGAAGATGCTATAGATCAAATCATAGAAATGATATTTAAAGAAGATAGTATACTATTTCCTATGAGTTTAGAAACTTTGACAGAGGACGAATGGATTGAGATATATAAAGAGTCTGATGAAGTTGGCTATGCCTTTGTAGTGCCTGAAAAGACCTGGGAGTATGATCGTATTAAAAAGGATAATGGAAAAGAAGATAAAGAAGAAAGGGTGCAAGAAAGCGGAACTGTAAAGTTTGAAAATGGATCCTTATCTCCTGAAGAGTTGAGAAGTATATTTGAAGTGATACCTGGAGAAGTTTCTTTTGTAGATAAAAATGATAGGGTAAAGTTCTTCTCCAAAGGAGAAGATAGAATATTTACTCGTACAAAAACTGTCATAGGAAGGGAAGTATCACATTGCCATCCACCTGGATCAGTTGATATGGTTGAAAAAATCGTTAATGATTTTAAAGATGGAAAGAAGGACAGTGAAGATTTTTGGATTCAAATGGGTGATAAATTTGTCCTTATAAGATTTTTTGCCGTAAGAAATGAAAAAGGTGAATATTTAGGTACATTAGAATATGTTCAAAATGTAAGTTCTATAAGAGAGCTTGAAGGTGAAAAAAGACTTATAGATTAGTAAAATTAATAAAAATTAAAAAGATTTTTATATTTATTTAAAAAAATGAAATGTAGTCAAAGTTAATAGTAATGTGCTGTAGAGGGCTAAAGCATATGTATATAATATTCTGAATTTAAAAAACTTTTAAAATAGTGCTTGACATTAAAGATGTCTTTAGCATATAATAAGGCTTAACATAAAGAGATAGAAAAACAAATGCAAGTGAGAAGAGAAAAAATATTTATTTTGATCCAAGAGAGCTAACGTTTAGGTGTGAGTTAGTATCAAAAAAATATATAATACTAGCTTCTTAGGCAGCTTATCTGAAAGTGGAAATGATTAGGATAAGACGGGTTCTACCGTTACAAGGATACTAGATGATTAGTCTAGGAATGAGGCAGATTTCTGCGAACTAGGGTGGTAACACGAATGGTTTATCCTTCGTCCCTATAAGTTTATATAAACTTATAGGGACGAAGGATTTTTTTATTTTAAGGAGGACTAATAATGGATAAGCAAATATATTTTTTCGATACAAGTTTAAGAGACGGAGAACAATCACCTGGTTGTAGTATGAATAAAAGAGAAAAACTTCTTCTTGCAAAGCAATTAGATAAATTAGGTGTAGATGTAATAGAAGCAGGTTTTGCTGCTGCATCACAAGGTGATTTTGAATCTGTTCAAGAAATAGCAAGAGAAATAAAAAATTCTACTGTGGCAGTTTTAGCTAGGGCAATAAAAGGAGACATAGATAGGGCTTATGAGGCAGTAAAGGAAGCGAAGAAACCTAGAATACATACGTTTATAGCAACATCTGATATCCATATGAAATATAAACTTAATATGAAGCCGGAAGAAGTTATAAAAAGAGCAGAAGAGATGGTAAAGTATGCAAAGTCTTTAGTTCCAGAAGTAGAGTTTTCTGCAGAAGATGCAACTAGATCTTCTACTGACTTTTTAGCCAAAATTTTCGATCGTGCAATCTTAGCTGGGGCTACTATAATAAATATACCAGATACAGTTGGATATGTTACGCCAGATAAATTTTATGAATTTATAATGGAGATAAGAGAAAAATCAAAATATCTAGATCGAGTCACCATATCAGTCCATTGTCACAATGACCTAGGCCTAGCTGTAGCAAATACATTAGCTGCTGCAAAGGCAGGTGCAAGACAGTTTGAATGCACAATAAATGGGATAGGTGAAAGAGCAGGAAACGCAGCCTTAGAAGAACTTATAATGATAATAAAAACTAGAAAAGATATATATGATTTCCAGACAAATATAGTAACTGAAGAAATATTTAAAACAAGCCAATTACTTAGTAGGATAACAGGTTCATATATCCAAGCCAATAAGGCAATTGTAGGAGAAAATGCCTTTGCTCACGAATCAGGGATACACCAACATGGAGTTTTAAATAATCGTGAAACCTATGAGATAATGACTCCTGAATCTATAGGACTTAAGGAAAATAAGATGGTGCTTGGTAAACATTCCGGAAGACACGCCTTTAGGGACAGAATAGAAACTCTGGGTTTTAACCTAGATGAAGAAGAGTTCAATAAAGCCTTTCAACAATTTAAAAGTCTAGCAGATCAAAAAAAGACTATATATGATAGTGATATAGAAGCACTTATTACAAGAAAGACAAATAGGGAGAATAATAAATATAAATTAAAAAGATTTGTCATAAGCAGTGGAAATACAATTTCAAGTGTGGCTTCAGTAGTATTAGATATAGATGGTCAAGTGGTAGAAGGCTTAGCTTCTGCGGGAGGTCCAATAGATGCAGCTGTAAGTGCTATGGAAAAATGTTTAGGTATGGAACTAAGTTTTGAAGATTACTCTCTTCAAAGTATAACAGAAGGAACCGACGCACTTGGGTATGCTAGTGTAAAACTTAAATTTGATGGTAAGACCTATTCAGGTAGGGATGTAAGTGTGGATGTGGTTGAAGCAAGTATAAATGCATATTTAGATGCTGTAAATAAAATATAGGAGGATGGATAAAAATGACAAAGAAGATGACCATGACTCAAAAAATATTAGCTGAACATGCAGGACTTGATAGAGTCCATGCAGGACAATTTATTGAAGCCAATTTAGATATGGTACTTGGAAATGATATAACAGCTCCAGTGGCTATAAAAGAATTTGAAAAAATAGGTGTAGAAGATGTCTTTGATAAGGGAAAAATAGCACTTGTGCCCGATCATTTTACACCAAATAAAGATATAAAGTCAGCCCAGCAGTGTAAGGCAATGAGGGAGTTTGCCTATGATAAGGAAATAGAAAACTATTTTGAAATAGGTGAGATGGGAATAGAACATGCCCTACTTCCTGAAAAAGGATTAGTAGTACCAGGTCATGCAGTTATAGGGGCAGATTCACACACTTGTACTTATGGAGCGCTTGGAGCTTTTTCTACAGGAGTTGGAAGCACTGATATGGGAGCTGCAATGGGAACGGGAAAATGCTGGTTTAAGGTCCCAGAAGCTATAGAGTTTGAACTTGTAGGTGCGCCAAGTAAATGGGTTAGCGGAAAAGATATAATCCTTCATATAATAGGAAAAATAGGAGTAGATGGAGCAAGATATAAGTCTATGGAATTTAAAGGTGAAGGGGCAAAGAACTTATCTATGGATGATAGATTTACTATAGCAAATATGGCAATAGAAGCAGGAGCTAAAAATGGAATATTTGAAGTAGATGAAAAAACAGTAGCATATGTTAAAGAACATTCTGATAAGGAATATAAGACTTACAAGAGTGATGAAGATGCTATTTATAGTGAAAAATATACTATAGATTTAAGTGAGATTAGACCAACTGTAAGCTTTCCTCACAGTCCAGACAACACCAGAACCATAGATGAAGTTGGAGACATAGAAATAGACCAAGTTGTAATAGGCTCTTGTACAAATGGAAGAATAGAAGATTTAAGAGCTGCTGCAAAGGTACTTAAAGATAAGAAAATAGATAAAAAAGTTAGGGCTATAGTATTTCCAGCTACACAAAAGATATATTTAATGGCTATGGAAGAAGGACTACTTAAGATTTTTATAGAAGCAGGAGCAATAGTAAGTACTCCAACTTGTGGGCCTTGTCTTGGAGGACATATGGGAATCTTAGCAGAAGGTGAAAGAGCAGTTGCAACTACAAATAGAAACTTTGTGGGTAGGATGGGACATGAAAAGTCAGAAGTATACCTAGCAAGTCCAGCTATTGCTGCAGCTTCAGCAATCATGGGTAAGATAGCTAATCCAGAAGATATAGTATAGGGGGATAAGATGAAAAATAAAGGTAGAGCGTTTAAATATGGTGATAATGTAGATACAGATGTAATAATACCAGCAAGATATCTTATGAGTTTTGATCCTGAAGAACTTAAGAAATATTGCATGATAGATATAGATAAAGGTTTTGCGAAAGAAGTAAAAGAAGGAGATGTAATAGTAGGAGGCAAAAACTTTGGATGTGGTTCATCTAGGGAACACGCTCCTATAGCTATAAAAGCGTCAGGTGTATCTTGCGTAATAGCTGAAAGTTTTGCAAGAATCTTTTATAGAAACTCTTTTAATATAGGGCTTCCAATAATAGAAAGCAGGGAAGCTTCTAAAGGAATAGATGTAGGAGATGAGGTTGAAATAGACTTTAATATTGGAAAGATAAAAAATAAGACTAAAGACGAAGAATATAAGATAGAGGCTTATCCTGAATTTATACAAGGAATAATAAAAGAAGATGGACTTATAAACTATGTCAGTAAAGAGGTGGCAAGGTAATGGAATATAAAATAGCCCTAGCAAAGGGAGATGGAATAGGACCTGAAATAGTCGATAGTGCGATAGAAGTCTTAGATAAGATAGGAAGTTTGATGGATTATAAATTTACATATAGAGAAGCTCCAGTTGGAGGGGATGCATATGAAAAGTTTGGCCATCCCCTTCCACAAGAAAGTATAGATATATGTAAAGATTCAGATTCGATTCTTTTTGGAGCAGTAGGGGGGCCTAGATGGGACGAACTTCCTCGTGAGAAGAGGCCTGAAATGGCAATACTAGGTCTTAGACGTCAACTGGAAACTTTTGCAAATCTTAGACCAGGCAATCTTTTTAAGGCTCTTAAAGAAGCTTCACCAATAAAGGAAAGTATTATAGGAGATGGCTTTGACATATTAGTAGTAAGGGAACTTACTGGCGGAATATACTTTGGAGAAAGAGGATACAAGGAAACAGAATACGGAAAATCAGCTTATGATATGGAAATCTATAGTGAGTTTGAAATAGAAAGAATAGCAAGAATAGGCTTTGATATGGCTATGAAAAGAGATAAAAAACTTACAAGTGTAGATAAGGCAAATGTACTTGAAACTTCTAGACTTTGGAGAAAGGTAGTTGATAGAGTAGCTAAAGAATATAGTGAAGTAAAGGTAAATCACATGTATATAGATAATGCTAGTATGCAGGTTATAAGAGATCCTAAAGCCTTTGATGTAATACTTACCTCAAATATGTTTGGAGATATAATTTCAGATGAAATAAGTATGATAACAGGTTCTATAGGAATGCTTGCTTCTGCAAGTATAGGAAAAGATAAAAAAGGAATATTTGAACCAATACATGGTTCAGCTCCAGATATAGTAGGAAAGGGAATTGCAAATCCTATAGCTACAATTCTTTCAGCTAGTATGATGTTAAAATATTCTTTTGGACTTGAAAAGGCGAGCCAAATGATAGAAAGAGCAGTTGAAAAAACTTTAGAAGAAGGTTTTAGAACTGCTGATATAAGTGGAGGAGGAGATTTTATAAGTACAGATGAGATGACAAAGGAGGTACTTAAAAGAATTAAAAAATAAGGTACAAAATTAAAATTAGTTGAATAAAAAGACTTGACTAATAAGAAAAGTTGATATATACTAGTTTTAATTTCATAAGAGAAAGCTTTAACGGAGACAGTTATATATATAAATAACTACAGAGAACTGATACTAGGTGAGAGTCAGTGTTCACTTTATAAATATAAAAATCACTCCAGAGCTATCAAGACGAAGTTTAGTAATCGAGATCGGGATTCTTTATTATAAAGAAGTGCCACCGTTATATGGCTAGAGCTAGTTATCAATGGGCTTTAAGAGGTAGTTTATGAGAGTAAACTATAAAAAAGGGTGGTACCGCGAAAATCTTTCGTCCCTAGAATACATTTATGTGTTCTAGAGACGAGAGATTTTTTTTATACAAAAAAGCATAAGAGAGGTGGCTTATTGTGATAGAAAAAACTATAAATGGTGCAAAAATAATATTGGAATCACTTTACAGGTTTGGAGTAAGGGATGTATTTGGATATCCAGGTGGAAATGTTGTTCCCATATATGATGAATTATATAAATGTAAAGATATAAAACACTATCTTCCAAGGCATGAACAGGGTGCATCACATGAGGCAGATGGATATGCTAGAGTTAGTGGCAAGGTAGGAGTATGTGTAGCGACATCAGGACCAGGGGCAACAAACTTAGTTACAGGAATCATGACAGCACATATGGATTCGGCGCCTATGTTAGTTATAACTGGTCAAGTTTCAAGGCAGTTTTTAGGAAAGGATGCCTTTCAAGAAACAGATATATTTGGAATTACAGTTCCTATTACAAAGACTAATTACTTGGTGCAAGATATAAAAGATCTTCCTAGAATTATAAAAGAAGCACATACTATAGCTTCAACAGGAAGACCAGGGCCTGTACTTGTAGATATACCAAAAGATATACAGCTCCAAGAAATGAGTAGGGAAGAATTTGAAAGACTTTTTGAGGAGGAACTTCATTTAGAAGGGTATGAGCCAAATTATCAGGGTCATCCAGTTCAAATAAAAAGAGCTAAAAAACTTATAGAAGAGGCAAAAAGACCTCTAATATTAGCTGGGGCTGGAATACTTAAATCAGGAGCACATAAGGAACTTATTGAATTAGCAGAAAAGTGTAATATCCCAGTTGCGTCAACACTTTTAGGACTTGGGGCTATTCCAACTACTCATAGTCTAGCTCTTGGAATGATAGGGATGCACGGAACAGTAAGTGCAAATTATGCTTCTAGTGAAGCAGATCTTATAATAGCAGCAGGTATTAGGTTTGATGAAAGACTTACAGGAGATCCTAAAAAGTTTTCAGAATATGCAAAGTTAATCCACATAGATATAGATCCAGCAGAGATAGGAAAAAACAAGTATATAGATGTTCCAATAGTAGGAGATCTTAAAAATGTATTAAGTGATTTAAATAAAAGAGTGGATCAATTAGAGCATAAATCTTGGATAGAAAAGGTGGATTCCTGGAAAAAAGAATATCCAATTACTTATGTAAAAAAGAATAAAGATGTACTTATGCCACAAGAAGTACTTGTAGAATTAAACAAAATAGTTAAGGGCGAGGCTATTATATCAACAGATGTAGGACAGCATCAGATGTGGACTGCTCAATATATGGACTTTAAAAAACCAAATACACTTATAACATCAGGGGGAGCTGGAACTATGGGATTTGGTCTTCCAGCAGCTATAGGAGCAAAGATAGCAAAACCGGATGAAAAGGTAGTTTTAATAACAGGAGACGGAAGTTTCCAGATGACATTTCATGAGCTTATGCTTATAAAAGAATATAAACTTCCTATAAAAATAGTAATACTAAATAACTCATATCTTGGGATGGTAAGACAACTTCAAGATGTATATACTGAAGGAAGATATTCCTTTGTAGAATTAGACCACAATCCAGACTTTGTAACCATTGGAAATGCTTATGGTATAAAAAGTGAAACTATAAGCACAGAAGAAGAGTTAAAGACTAAACTTCCTGAACTTATAAATTCTGATGAGGCTGTTTTAATAAATTGTATAGTAGAAAGAGATATCAATGTATATCCTATGATACCAGGTGGGACTGATGTTTCCCATATAATTGGCTTAAAGGGGGAGTAAATGTGAATAAAGGTTATGACATACTTGTAATTGCTAAAAACACAAATGGTATAGTCGTTAGAATAATGTCCCTTTTCAATAGAAGAGGATATTATGTAAAAAAAATGACCGCAGGTATAACAAACAAACCAGGATACACTAGACTGACCTTGAGTGTCGAAGGTGATGATGAGATACTTGATCAAATTCAAAAGCAAGTTTATAAAATTGTAGATGTGGTAAAGGTTAAGATCTTTCCGGACACGGGAGTAATAAGGCGTGAAATGATGCTTATAAAGGTTAAATCAAATAATGAAACAAGGGCACAAATAGTACAAATAGCAGAAATTTATAGGGGTAAGGTCCTCGACACATCTCCAGAGTCCTTAACAGTTGAACTAACGGGAGATGTGGAAAAATTAAGAGGTTTTATAGATATGATGGAAAAGTTTGGTATTCTTGAGATTGCAAAGACAGGTGTACTTGCAATGAGTAGGGGAGAAAAGCTTTAATAATAAAAAATAAAAGGAGAGATTTAAAATGGCTAAAATGTTTTATGAAGAGGATTGTAAAATAGAAAATATACAAGATAAGAAGGTGGCAATAATAGGTTATGGTAGTCAAGGTCATGCACACTCACTTAATCTTAAAGAATCAGGAGTAGATGTAGTTGTTGGTCTTTATGAGGGAAGTTCTTCTTGGCCAAAAGCAGAAGAGGCAGGCCTTAAAGTAAAAACAGCAGATGAAGCTGCAGCTTGGGCTGACATTATAATGATGCTTGTAAATGATGAAAAACAAGTTAAGATTTATGAAGAAAACATAAAACCAAACTTAAAAGAAGGAAATTACTTAGCATTTGCACATGGATTTAATATTCACTATGGTCAAATAGTTCCTCCAAAAGATGTAAATGTATTTATGGTTGCACCAAAGGGACCAGGACATACTGTAAGAAGTCAATATCAAGAAGGAAGAGGAGTTCCGTGTCTTGCAACAGCTCACCAAGATGTAACAGGAGACACTATGGATGTAGCCCTTGCTTATGCAGCAGGTCTTGGCGGATCTAGAGCGGGTGTACTTGAGACTACCTTTAAAGAAGAAACAGAAACTGATCTATTTGGAGAGCAAGCAGTACTTTGTGGGGGAGTTACTGAACTTATGAAGGCTGGTTTTGAAATACTTGTAGAAGCAGGATATGATCCAGAAAGTGCTTACTTTGAGTGTGTGCATGAAATGAAACTTATAATAGATATGGTAAACCAAGGTGGACTTGGCTATATGAGATATTCTATAAGTGATACAGCAGAATTTGGAGACTATAAAGTTGGAAAAAGAATCATAACTGAAGAAACTCGTAATGAAATGAGAAAGGTTCTTAAAGAAGTTCAAGATGGAACTTTTGCTAGAGAGTGGATTTTAGAAAATCAAGCAAATAGACCATACTTTAGAGCTACTAGAAGAATGGAAAGCGAACATCCAATGGAAATAGTAGGAGCTAATCTAAGAGATATGATGAGCTGGATAAAAAAATAAAGTAAAACTAAGGAAGTGTTTAGGATGAAAAGTTACAATGTAAAAATGGGAGTTGAAAAGTCGCCTCATAGATCACTTATGAAGGCGCTTGGACTTATAGATGAAGAAATAAAAAACCCACTAGTTGGTGTTGTAAATACGTTTAATGAAATAGTTCCAGGGCACAAACATTTAAGAGAAGTTGCAGAAGCAGTAAAAACAGGTGTAAGAATAGGGGGAGGAACTCCATTGGAGTTTCCTTCCATTGCTGTTTGTGATGGTATAGCTATGAATCACGAAGGAATGAAATATTCCCTAGTAAGTAGGGAGCTTATAGCTGATACTGTTGAAGTAATGGCCCTTGCACATGGTCTTGATGGACTTGTAATGATACCAAATTGTGATAAGGTTGTACCAGCTGTGCTTATGGCTGCAGCAAGACTTGATATACCAGCAATAATAGTAAGTGGAGGTGCAATGCTGGCTGGAAAACATAAGGGTCAAAGAATAGACTTAAGCACAATGTTTGAAGCTGTGGGAAGAGTAAATGCAGGTACACTTTCAGAAGATGAACTTTTAGAGATGGAAAACAGTGCTTGTCCAAGTTGTGGTTCTTGTTCAGGTATGTTTACTGCAAACTCTATGAATTGTATGACTGAGGCCCTTGGAATGGCCCTACCTGGAAATGGAACTATTCCAGCTGTATATTCAGAAAGAATGAGACTTGCAAAATATACAGGTATGCAGATAATGGAACTTATAGAAAAAGAGGTAACCCCAAGTATGATACTTACAGATGATGCATTTCATAATGCACTAGCAGCTGATATGGCTTTAGGTTGTTCTACAAATACTGTGCTTCACTTGTCAGCTATAGCTTATGAAGCAGGAGTTGAAATGGATTTAGATAGGATAAATGATATGTCTAGTAAGGTTCCAAATCTTTGTAAACTAAGTCCAGCAGGACCATATCATATACAAGATTTATATGAAGCTGGAGGCATAATGGCCTTAATGAATGAACTAAGTAAGAAAGATTTATTGAAACTTGATAGTCTTACAGTTATGAATAAAGCTATAGGAGAAACTATAAAAATACAAAAAGCTATAGGAGATAAAATAATTGCTCCAGTTGAAAAACCATATAGTGAAACTGGTGGAATTGCAATTCTTAGGGGTAACTTAGCTCCAGATGGTGCAGTAGTTAAAAGATCTGCTGTGGCAAAGGAGATGTTAGTTCACTCAGGACCTGCTAGAGTATTTGAAAGTGAAGATGAAGTAGTAGAAGCTATCTTATCTAGAAATATAGAAAAAGGTCAAGTCCTCGTTATAAGATATGAAGGGCCAAAGGGTGGACCTGGTATGAAAGAGATGTTAGCTCCTACTTCAGCACTTGCTGGTATAGGAATGGATAAAGATGTAGCACTTATAACTGATGGAAGATTCTCAGGCGCTACTAGGGGAGCTTCTATAGGACATATATCCCCAGAAGCAGCAGAAGGTGGTCCTATAGCACTTGTGAAAGATGGAGATATTATAGAAATAGATATGAATAAAGGAATATTAAATTTAAAAATAGATGACAAAGAACTGGAAGCTAGAAAGAAAGATTGGACGCCTAAAAAGTCAGACGCTAAAGGTTATCTATTAAAATATCAAAAAATTGTAAAATCTGCTTCAACAGGGGCAATATGTAAACCATAAAAGTTACAATAAAAAACCTTAGGAAATTAAATACAAGGGGGACAATATGAGGCTTAACTTTGTAAAGGTAAACCCAGTAGAAAATATGA
>NZ_JBQDAA010000049.1:0-13615 GCF_052089545.1 Tissierella sp.
CTTAATTTATTTGTGAGGATTTCTTATTTTTATCGTATCACAGGAAGCTTGTATAATATATTTATAAACTCTCTACACTAAGTATTCCAGCTGGTTTATATCTTCCTGTTTTACGGATATACTTATAATGATCAGTCGCATAACCAGCATCAAATGTTAATGCAAAAGATTCACCAATACCTATTTTAAAAGAGGTTCCTACTGTAGTGCTACCATTGTTATAAAAATCTCCATTTAAATCCCAATATAAACTTTTATAAGTTTCTAGTTTATAATGTAAATTACCACCAAATATTTTTGATATACCATTCCAACTTCTATTAATATCTGCATAGTCTACTTGTACCATTGCAGAAGGATTAGGACTACCAGAATATTTAAATTTGGTATAAAAATATGGACGACAACTATATGAGGAAGTAACTTTTACGGTTTCAGTTATTGTAGCATAGGAATAACTTACAGCTTTGTTTCTAGAGTCTTGCAGTGTACTATTAATTAATTCCTTTTTAGTTTCTTTATTGATATTTGGATCATTACGAAGAACTTCAATATATGCAAAAACATCCTCATGCATAATAACTTTGGTGTCATCGTAATCCTCTGGATTATCTATGACATCAAATACATCAATAACATTTGATTCTTTATAATCACTAGCATATAAAGGATCAACATTTGTAAAAATTAAAACACAAAAACAGATAATTAAGCTTGCTAACATTTTTTTCATAATACTCTCCTCCTATTGTTAATTATTTAATTATTTGCACATATAACGCCTTATCAGGAATTATAGTGCAATTAAATTATGTACAAAATAGCACTAATAAGTAGATATTTAAATTATATATCTTGTTCTAAACTTCTTATTTCCTTTATATTTATAATCTAATTCTTTTTTATTGTCTTCATTTTCTTCAATTAAAATACTGCTTAATATCAATGATATCTATGTATCTAATATCATCTGTTCTCTTAAACCTCTTTTACTTTTACATATAATTTCGATTTATCTAAAATCATCTTAATAAAAGAATTTTTTACTCTTTCCACGCCACTAGTGGCTTCTAATTTTCCATAAACCCTCCTTACCTATATAACTTTTCAGTAAAAGTTTCTTTACACATACTCTTTAAATTTTTGTATTAAAACTACTGTAACATATAAATAATTCATATATTGGTATTTGTTGAAATTTATACATACTTTTGTTGAAACTTAAAGTTTTTTACCTTTAAAAGATTTTAATGCCTCTGCAACAAAATAGGACCTTGAATTTTCAAAGTCCTATTTCCCCTATGTGTTAGGATCGTAGCTTGTTGTAAATTTAGTAGTGAAGCTGGAATGGTTTCAAACGTATCTAGAAACATTATATATTCTTCTCCAACATTTATAAATTTATTGTTTTCTTCGTCTTCTTTTATTACTTTAATTTCTATTGTATCTTTTTCATATAATCCATTTATAACCCTTGCTATCTCTATATTATAAACACTACATTCATATTCTCCATCAGGGTCATTAGGTTGTCTATATTAAAATTTAAAGTTTTGTTTTCCTCTGAGATAACTTATCACTCCTCCTTATTTTTGTAGATTTGATTTCTCTATGATATAATTTATAAGAAAATATTATGTTTGAAAAGGAGTATCTATGAAATATACAAAAGTTGTTGAAGCTATATTTTTAAGTAGACCCAATAGATTTATTGCAAATGTATTGATAGATGGAATAGAAGAAACTGTTCATGTTAGAAATACTGGTAGATGTAAAGAACTACTTGTAAAGGGTGCAAAAGTAATATTAGAAGACTGTTCTCATGTTCCCAATAGAAAAACAAGGTATTCACTTATATCCGTATGGAAGGGTGGGCTACTTATAAATATGGATTCTCAAATACCAAATAATGTGGTATTTAACGCACTTAAGGATAATAGGATTAAAGGACTTGAAAATTTGATAATTATAAAAAAAGAGGTTTCCTTTGGAAATTCTAGATATGATTTATACTTTGAATCCGAAAATCAAAAAGGTTTTATCGAAGTAAAGGGTGTAACCTTAGAAAATGATGGGATTGCTATGTTTCCAGATGCACCTACCTCCAGAGGCACAAAGCACATGCTTGAGATGATAGAAGTAGTGAAAGAAGACTATAGAGGAATTATCTTCTTTCTAATACAGATGAAAAGTCCAAATGTCTTTGAATTAAACTGGAAAATGGATCCAGCCTTTTCAGAGGCTATAAAGCTTGCAAATTCCAATGGTGTTCAAATACTAGCTTATGACTCTATTGTAAGCAAAGATGGAATATATCTTGGTAAGGAAATTGATATAGATTTAAATAAATAAAAGGCATGGAAATAACAGCTTCGTTATCTCCATACCCTTTTTATAGTAACTAGAGACTTTACGTCTTATTGCACTTTAAGGTGTTCACCTAATTTAAGAATTATTATATATATATACCCTATAAATAGTCTTATTTAACTAAAAAACAATTTAATTTGTTCGAAAACATATATCTAAACTTATAGTATTTACTTGTTTTTCTGTGTAGCCATATTGTGATTTCAATAGTTGTAGCTTTTTATACATTTTATCATAAGTTGTATTTGGACAAACTTATATAAATAAATTTACTCCTCACTATAAAATGTACGAATATCTTTTATTGATACAATAGTTTCCAAAAAACACTATCTTCATCTATTTCAAAAAACTTTCCAAAAATTCCGTATGATCTAATAGTCAAAGTTTCACCATTTTCATATTTAAAGTTTTCTTCTTTTGCACCTAATTTTGCACTAGAATTACTAAATGATATATTAATATCATCTTTCGTGTAATCATAAAACCCATCTTTATCCATAGTTCTCTTTATGTTATATTCATCTTCTAACCACTTATAGTAGTAATCTTCTGAAGGTGTAGGAGAGAATAAAACCAATATAAGTGAAACTATAAATAAACCGCTAATAAAAATTATTACTTTTTTCAACAATATCACTCCAAAATATAAATTATCTAAAAAGTTGAATATAAAAATTGTTAATTAACTATCTTCAATTATATTAAAAGCTCCATAAGATATTTCTTTTTTCTACAGAAAAAATCATCTTTTTAACCTCTAAAATTTTAATTTTAAGTCCCTCATTTAAATTTGATTCCCTAAATGCTCTAGTCAAAGAATTATCACCTAATAATTTTTTATTATTCACATATTCCAAACCTTGTCCTCTTATTGCAGAAAATCAAAATTCTTCGATGAGGATTTCTATTAAAGCTTTTAATGCCAGCTTTAGTATAATAGAATAACTTATCACTTTTTTATATTACGCTCAGTTTCTAAACATTTATTATAATCAAATTTGGATGGTACAAGTAAAATTAATATAAATAAGATTACGGATAAATTTTCCAAACTAATCTTTGTTCTTTTCAAAATATCACACCTGTTTTATTTGCTAATTACATAATTTGTACAATTGATATTCATTAATCTATTTTTAAATTATAGCTAAGAGGGAATGAATTTGTCCAAAAAGGGGTTGCCCTTCAAAATCAATATATAATTTATTATGTTGTATATGCTATCTATATGCTCAATCATATTATATTAATGTTTATGGAGTAAAATTAACTTGCCAAGACCAATCATCAGCCATTCCATCTAAGGCACCATCAATTGAGAGCCCACCTGCTCCTATTGATATTCCTATGCCAGATGGAATCCAAGGATGAACATATTTCCCAGAAATAGCTAACTTTTGACCAGCGCGTGATTTATTAACATTTACAGATTGCTCTAGAAATCCCATTTGTTTCGTTGGAACTCCTCCCCATGTTGATCTGTTAAGTTTAAACTGAGATCTTACTCCTAAAGTACTAGCAACATCAATTTCGTGGTTGTTAGTAACCCAACCACGACCACTAATAAGTGCAGCGTGCTTTCCGCTGTGTGTACCTGCTAAAGGCTGAGCAATGTTACCCCAAAACAACCCTACACTATCAGTATTTCTAGCAGCCGGGTTTTTGTCCCAATTATAATCTACTGTTATACCAAATTTATATTGTGTAGATGTTTCTCCTAAATACAATACTGAAATCTGTCCAAACCAGTCGCCTACTACTTTATATCCAAAAGTTTCAAAGGATTTCCTTGCTTTATCTTCTTTCAAAAGGTTATGTTTTTTTGCTTCTTCCCCTTCTATTCCAATGCTTTTTAGATCACTTAATTGGATCTTCTGAATCCGACTTAAATTATTCGAAGTAACTTTATGCTTTTTCCCATCTTTAGAAATATAATTATGTTCTAAAGAAACTAGCTCAGTATCAACAACCTTTCCACCTTTGTTTACAAAGTTTCTTTTCCGAGCTATATCCCATGAATTTATAATATTTTCATCATACCCTATCTTCTTTAAAATTGTGTCAAGATTTTCTTCGCTTATTTCAATTGAGCTTTTTCTAGGAGCTACTCTACCATCATTTAAAATCTCAATTGATAAGTTGTCATCTATTTTTTCTTTACTAACTACTACTTCCTCTTGTAACTCATCTGCAAATGAGTAGTTACTAAAAATCACTGGAAATATTAATACAAATGCTATACATAATGAAATAATCTTTCTTCTCACTAAATAACCCCCTATTTTTTATATTTATAAAATCTAATCAAATTGCTTTTTACTGCTTCCATAATTTATATCGTAGTAAAGATTTAAAACAATGTCAAATATATAAATAAACTCATACAATACCAAGGGTTGGTAAGTGTATTGACAATGGTCCAATGGAAAATTTCTGGGGAATATTAAAACGGAAAGATATTATCTGAAAGGCAAATATAACACTTATGAGGAATTGAAAACTGATATTGAAAACTATATAAACTTCTATAATAATAAAAGATTACAAAAAAGATTAAACAGCATGAGTCCATTGAGAATGTAAATAACTTTGTGCTTTAGAGAAGATATATTATCTCTAATTGACAAGAAATATTAAATGGATAAAACTTACAATTTAATATCTTAATTTTATCTTTGCCAAAACTATTTTATTTTATGCATTAAAATGAATAGTTTTGGCAATAATTTTAAATATGAGATTCTATGCTTAGTAAACATATATTATTATATTTTTTCTTGTAATAAAGTGATTCTTAAAATTAAATCATAACTTGTGGAAGGTTTATTTAGATTCTGTCTTCAAAGAATATAGATAATTGGTTTCGTATTAGATCCCAATTTTTATATCTTCTACTCCACTTCTTTATTACATTTTGGCTAGCTAAGAAAAGTATTTTTTCTAAGGCCTGGTCTGACGGAAACATGGTTTTAGTTTTAGTTACTTTTCTGAGTTGTCTATGGAATCCTTCAATAATATTTGTTGTATACATTATAGTTCTAATCTCACTAGGGTACTTGAAAAATGGGGATAAGACTTCCCAATTAGCTTCCCAGCTTTTTATTGCATGCGGATATTTATGTCCCCATTTTTCTTCTAGTTCTCCTAGATTTGAAAAGGCAAGTTCCTCATTTACTGCTTTATAAACTTCTTTAAAGTCTTTAGCAAACTCTTTTAGGTCTTTGTAACTTACATATTTAAAAGAATTTCTTAATTGATGAATTATGCATCTTTGTATTTCAGCTTTAGGATATGAAGCATTAATAGCTTCCTTTAGTCCAGTTAATCCATCCACACAAAATATTAACACATCTTCCAGTCCTCTATTTTTCAAATCGTTTAATACTCCAAGCCAGAATTTAGATGATTCATTTTCCCCTATCCATATACCTAAAATATCCTTAAACCCGTCTAAGTCAACACCTAGAACCACATATGCTGCCTTGTTTTTAATTTGTCCATCTTCCCTAACCTTATAGTGAATTGCATCCATAAAAATAAATGGATAGACTGCATCTAAAGGTCTATTATGCCATTGTTTTATTTTAGGAATAATGCTATCAGTTATTTTACTTACCATTTCTGCTGATAATTCAATTCCATAAATATCTTTTAATTGATCATGAATATCTCTAGTTGACATACCCCTTGCATAAAGTGAAATTACTTGTTCCTCAATACCTGATATATTTCTTTTATTTTTAGGTACTACAACTGGATCAAACTTTGCATCCCTATCCCTTGGTATATTTATCGGGAACTCACCATATTTTGTCTTCACATTTTTTTCAGTATGTCCATTTCTTCTGTTATCAGTGTATTTATTCTTTTTATCTCCTTTTGCATAGCCTAGCTCTGTCTCTAACTCTGATTCTAACATCTCTTGAAGAGCATCCTTAAACATATCCTTTAGGTATGAATGTAGATCATCTGCTGTCTGTAAATTACCTCCTGTAATCATTTCTCTTAAAACTTCTTTTGGTAAATTTGACATAAAAATTCTCCTTTCTAGTTTAAATCATATTTTGATTCTTGCCAGAAAAGAGATTTTTATTTCCTAAAAGCACAGATTATTTTACACTACCAGTCCATTTGAATATAGGTCTCATGCTGCTTAAAGTATTTTGTTTATTTCCACTGTCTACTTGACAGGGTGCTGTTCATTTCAAAGTCCTATTTCATTATCTATTCATATTTTTTAAATAACAATGATGCATTATGTCCACCAAAACCTAATGAGTTTGATAGAGCATATTTTATATCTCTTTTTACCATTTTATTTGGTGTATAGTTTAAGTCACATTCTTCATCTGGGTGATCGTAGTTTATAGTTGGAGGTATTACTCCTTCTTTTAAAGCTAGGGTAGATACAATAGCTTCTATACCACCAGCAGCACCTAATAGGTGACCTGTCATAGATTTAGTTGAACTTATGTTTATATTTTTTGCTTCTTCTTTAAATACATTTTTTATTGCCATGGTTTCTAGTTTATCGTTAAAATAAGTGCTTGTTCCATGGGCATTTATGTAGCCTACTTCCTTGTAGTCTACATTTCTTTCCTCTAGAGCAAGCAACATAGCATTAGTGCCACCCATAGCCTCTGGATCTGGCTGTGTTATATGGTAGGCATCTGAAGTTGATCCATACCCTACTACTTCACCATAGATAGTTGCACCTCTTTTAAGGGCATGTTCTAATTCTTCTAGAACTATTACTCCTGCTCCTTCTCCCATGATAAATCCATCTCTTTCTTTATCAAATGGTCTGGATGCACCTTCAGGATTATCATTATTAGTAGATAGTGCTTTCATAGAACAAAATCCAGCTACTGAAACAGGCGTTATAGAAGCTTCTGATCCTCCCGTTACTACCATATCCATGATTCCTTTTTCTATCATCCTAAAAGATTCACCTATAGCATGGGTCGCCGAAGCGCACGCAGTTGTAACAGTCATTGTAGAACCCTTAAGTCCTAGATCCATAGACACTTGCGCAGCTCCCATGTTAGATATCATCATAGGTATTAGCAGAGGGCTTACTCTCTTAGGTCCTCTTTCAAGAAGTTTTTTGTGTTCTCTTTCAAAAGTCTCTATTCCGCCTATACCAGTACCTAGTATCACACCTATATTATCCCTGTTTAATTTATCTAAATCTATTTCTCCATCTTCTATGGCAAGCCTTGCAGCTACAACTGAATACTGGGTAAATTTATCCATTCTTTTTGCTTCTTTTTTATCCAAATAGTCTTCTGGCTTAAAGTCTTTTACTTCAGCTGCAATCTTAGCTGTAAAATCTGTTGTATCAAATCTGGTTATGGGAGCTACACCAGACTTTCCAGTCTTTATAGCTTCCCAAAATTTTTCTTTACCTATTCCAATAGGAGTTACACATCCTAATCCTGTTATTACTATTCTTCTCATCATATCCTCCTTAGGAATTAAGAGATCTTTCCGTCTATATATTTTACAATGTCTCCAATAGTTTTAAATCCTTCTGCTTCTTCATCTGCAATCTCTATGTCAAATTCATCTTCAAGTTCCATTATTATCTCAACAGCATCAAGTGAATCTGCATCTAAATCTTCCATTAAAGAAGTCTCCATTTCCATACCTTCTACCTCTGCGTCTAATTGTTCTGCTACTACAGCTTTTACTTTTTCAATTGTCATTTTATATTCCTCCTAATTTTTTGTTTTATATTGCTTATATATAGCTACATTACCATTCCGCCATCTATGTTTATAACTTGACCCGTAATATAATCAGCTTTACTACTAGCTAAAAATAAAACTAAGTTTGCTATATCTTCTGGCTTTCCTAAATCTCCTAATGGTATATTTTTAAGCATTTCACTTTTTACATCTTCACTCAAGACATCTGTCATATCAGTTTTAATGAATCCTGGTGCTACAGCATTTACTCTTATTCCCCTAGATGCAAATTCTTGAGCTGTAGACTTTGTAAATCCTATTATACCTGCTTTTGAAGCAGAATAATTGGATTGGCCTACATTTCCTCTTACTCCTACAATTGAAGATATATTAATAATCTTACCATATCTTTTTTTCATCATCTTTCTAGCTACTGCTTTAGTAGTTAAAAAAGCACCTTTAAGATTTATATCAAGTACATCTGTCCAATCTTTTTCACTCATTCTTATGAGTAAATTGTCTCTTGTGATACCTGCATTGTTAACTAATATATCTATGGCTCCAAAGTCTTTTTCTATTTTCTTTACAGCGTCTTTTACTTGATCTTCTTTAGAAACATCTACTTTTAAACCTATAGCCTTAACACCATTTTTTTCTAATTCCTTTACTGTCTCATTTGCTTTCTCTTCATTACTTCCGTAAAAAAAAGCTATATGAGAACCTTCTTTTGAAAGTTTAAGAGCAATTTCTTTTCCTATTCCTCTACTTGCTCCTGTTACTAATGATATTTTTCCATCTAAACTCATTTATGACCCTCCTTTAATTTATCTATTGTTTTTCTAAAGGAGTCAATGTTTTCTATATTAAATATTTGTATATCCTTTTTTATAGATTTGGCTGTTCTCTTTACAAAACTTGTTAAACTTTTACCTGGACCAACTTCTATAAATGTATCTACCCCTTCTTCTATTAAAAGCTCTATAGACTGTTGAAACAGAACTGAATTGCTAACTTGTTTTTTAAGTTTATCTACTATTTCATCTTTATCTTTTACAATCTTAGCATCTACATTTGAAACAACTTTCTTTTTTGGAGTATTTACCTTATATTTTAAAAGTTCTTTTTGGAGATTTTCTCCAGCATCTTCAAGCATACTTGAATGGAAAGGTCCACTTACATCTAAAAGTACTGCCTTTTTTGCTCCTAATTCTTTTGATACTAGGACTGCTTTGTCTATAGCAGCTTTTTCTCCTGTCATTACTATTTGACCAGGACAGTTATAATTTGCAACTGATATTTGCCCCTTATCTTTACATGTTTCTATTAGTATATCTATCTTTTCTAATTTTAGACCTAAAACAGCTGCCATAGCTCCTTTATTAGAAGGTACAGCTTCTTCCATAAATAAGCCTCTTTGTCTTACTATTTTTATAGCGTCTTTAAATTTAAAAACATCACTTGCTACTAAAGCTGAATATTCTCCAAGGCTTAGACCTATTGTATATTCATACCCTATATCTTCTTTTTCTAATGCCTTTAATATAGAAATACTAGTAGTAAGAATTGCCGGTTGAGTATTTTCAGTTTTTTGTAGTTCTTCTTTATCTCCTTCAAATATAAGACCACTTAAGTCCATATCTAAGCTTTCATCTGCCTCTAAAAATACTTCTTTTGAAACATTATAATTTTCAAAGAAATCTTTTCCCATCCCAATATATTGGCTTCCTTGTCCGGGAAATAAAAGTGCTATTTTATTCATCCTCTTTCACCTCATTTAAAAGTGATAGTCTAGAAATAGTTTGGGATCCGATATTTATTATATCATCTATTATAGTTTGACAAGTTCTTACCTCTTCTATCAATCCTGATATTTGACCCGCCATAATAGACCCCTTATCTGCATCACCTTTTTGAGCAATTAACTTTAATCTACCAGTGCTTAGCTTGCCTAGCTCCTCTAAAGAAGCCCCAGCTTTTTCTACTTCTAAATACTCTTTGGAGAACTTGTTTTTCAACACCCTAATAGGATGGCCAGTACTTCTCCCAGCTACTAGTGCATCCCTATCCTTTGCCTTTATAATTCCATCTTTAAAGTTTTGGTGAACATCTGCTTCTGCAGAACATACAAATCTAGTTCCAAGTTGTACACCTTCTGCACCAAGTGCTAAGGCTGCTATAAAACCTCTACCATCTGCTATACCACCTGCAGATATAACTGGTATATTTACAGCATCAACTATCTGTGGAACAAGTGCCATAGTAGCTATTTCTCCAATATGGCCTCCTGCTTCTGTTCCTTCGCCAATTATTGCATCTACTCCCTGTCTTTCAAGTCTTTTTGCTAAAGATACAGTAGGTACTACAGGTATGATTTTAACATTATGCTTTTTAAATTTTTCAATATACTTTCCTGGATTTCCCGCACCTGTAGTTACTACAGGAACTCCTTCTTCACAGACTATATCTACAATATCCTTAGCATATGGGCTCATAAGCATTATATTTACCCCATATGGTTTATCAGTAAGCTTTTTTAATTGTCGTATCTCTTCTCTTATTATATCTCCTGGTAAGCTTCCACTTGCTATAATCCCAAGGCCACCTGCATTTGATACAGCTGCTGCAAGATTATGGTTAGCTACCCAGGCCATTCCTCCTTGAAATATGGGATATTTTATCCCAAGTAAATCTGTAATCTTTGTCTCAAACATCCTAGTCCTCCTTATTCCATTTTAAAACAATTGAGCCCCATGTAAGTCCTGCACCAAAGGCTACTAATAATAAATTGTCACCTTTTTTAAGTTTCTTCACTTTTAAGGCTTCATCTAATGCTACTGGAATAGAAGCTGCCGACATGTTTCCATATTTATCTAAATTTACAAATACTTTTTCTTTTGATAAATTTAATTTTTTTAATGCTGAATCTATTATTCTAATGTTCGCCTGGTGGGGTATTAGAAGATCTATATCTTCTGTTTTTAAATTCGCCTTTTTTAAAACACTTTTGGATGATTTTCCCATTATTCTAACAGCAAATTTAAAAACTTCTCTTCCATCCATTTCTATAAAATTTAAACCTTCTTCTACTGTTTCTAAACTAGTTGGTTTTCTTGTACCTCCTGCTGGTACTATAAGAACATCACCTTTTCTGCCATCTGAACCTAGTTCTTCTGCTATCATTCCAAAGCCTTCTTCACAAGGTTCTACTATACAAGCCCCTGCTCCATCTCCAAATAATACACAGGTGTTCCTATCTTTCCAGTTTACTATCTTCGAAAGTGCTTCTGATCCTATAACTAGTATTTTTCTATAAATTCCACTTTTGATAAAAGCTTTGGCTGTTGTAAGTGCATATATAAAACCTGTACACCCAGCATTTATATCAAATGCTGCAGCATTTATAGCTCCTATATGTTTTTGAACCATACAAGCTGTTGATGGAAACAAATGGTCTGGTGTAATAGTAGCCACTAATATAAGATCTATATCTTCAGGAACTATTCCTGCATTTTCCATAGCTCTTTGAGCTGCTATAGCAGATAAATCAGAAGTTGCCATATCATCTTCGGCTATTCTTCTTTCTTTTATACCAGTTCTTTCAATAATCCATTCATTGGAAGTATCAACTATTTTCTCTAAATCACTGTTGGTCATTACCTTTTTTGGAAGAAAGCTTCCAACTCCAGTAATTCCTGCTCCATATCCAACCAAGTTTTCACCTCCTAATTAAAGTTATAAACTTTCTCTATACATTATACACTATATAAGAAAAATATTAAAATACTTTTAGTTTATATTTTATTTGCAAAAATTATCTTTTTCAATTATTATTAATATAATTAGATGAAATATAAACTTAAAGATTAGTATATATTATTATTCTAAAACAATCAATATTATAATTTTCATATTATATTTAGAAACTAAAAGTGAGGTGACATAATGTCTAAAATATTAGGTATAGAAGAGATAATGAATACTATTCCACATAGATACCCTTTTTTATTTGTAGATCGTGTTGAAATCTTAGAAGAAGGTGTAAAAGGTATTGGATATAAAAATGTAACTATAAATGAAGCTCATTTCCAAGGCCATTATCCTGGTATGCCAGTTATGCCCGGTGTTCTAATTGTTGAAACTATGGCACAAGTTGGAGCTGTTATACTTCTTTCTCATCCAGATTTCAAAGGTAAAGTACCTTATTTTGCTGGTATAAATAAATTTAGATTTAAGAAAAAAGTAGTTCCTGGTGATACTTTAAGAATGGAAGTTGAAATAACAAAACTAAGACGTTCCATAGGTATTGGATATGGAAAGGCTTATATAGGAGAAGATTTAGCTGGTGAAGGTGAGTTCATGTTTGCAATTTCTGATAAAGAGTAGTCTTATCAGAAAATTTGTATAGAAAGGTGTTGGTCTAATGAATCTACCTACTTTAAAAATTGGTAGTAAAATAGCAAGTGTACCCATTATACAAGGCGGTATGGGTGTAGGAGTGTCTTTATCAAACTTAGCTTCAGCTGTTGCAAACGAAGGCGGAATTGGAGTAATATCTGGCGTTCAAATAGGTTTTAATGAAGATGATTTTGATAAGAATACTGATAATGCAAATATAAGAGCTTTAAAAAAAGAAATTAGAAAAGCTAGGGCTCTAAGCCCTAAAGGCATACTTGGAGTAAATTTGATGGTAGCTATAAAAAACTATAAGGAAATGGTTAAGGCTGCGGTTGAAGAAGGAATAGATTTAATAATATCAGGTGCAGGATTTCCAAAAGAATTACCTGGACTTATAAAGGGAACAAATGTAAAAATAGCCCCTATAGCATCCTCTCCTAAAGCTGCAGCTGTTATAACTAGATTATGGTTAAGAAGATATGATTATTTGCCTGATTTAATGATAGTGGAAGGTCCAGATGCAGGTGGGCACTTAGGGTTTTCTTTAGAAGAATTAGAAGGAGATAAATATCCAGATTTAGAAACAATAGTCAAAGATACTATAGAAATTTTAAAGCCATTTGAAGAAAAAAAGAATCAAAAAATACCAATTATAGCAGCAGGTGGTATATTTGATGGAAGTGATATAAAAAGGTTTTTAAGTCTTGGAGTAGATGGAGTTCAGATGGGTACAAGATTTGTAGCAACTGATGAATGCGACGCATCTATAGAATATAAAAAGGCATATGTAGATGCTAAAAAGGAAGATATAAATTACATCTTAAGTCCTGTTGGCATGCCAGGTCAAGCTATAATAAATCCATTCATGGAAAGGGTAAATTTAAGAAGAGAAAAGATTACAAAATGTTATAATTGTCTTACTCCTTGTAATCCTAAAACATCTCCTTATTGTATTTCACAAGCTCTTATAAATTCTGTAAATGGTGATATAGATAACGGGCTTATCTTCATAGGTAAAAAGGGTTATAAATTAGAAAAAATAACTAGTGTTAAAAAATTAATAAGTGAACTTGTAGAAGAAACAAAAATAAGTTAGGCTAATTAGCATAACTTATTTTTTATAAACAAAATAATTTTATTGTTATCTATTTTTAAGT
>NZ_JBQDAA010000050.1:0-13470 GCF_052089545.1 Tissierella sp.
GAAGTACTGGAAGTGGAAAATCAACACTTATAAACTTGATCCCAAGATTTTATGATGTAACTAAGGGACAAATTTTAGTTGACAATGTAGATGTAAGAGATTTAGACATACATGATTTAAGAGATAAAATAGGTTATACTCCACAAAACAGTGTATTATTTACTGGAACAATAGAAAGCAATATAAGATATGGTAAAAATATAGATATAGATAAAGATGAAGTTTTAGAAGCTATAGATATATCAAAGTCTAAAGAATTTATTGATGATAAAGAAAAAGGAATAGATACTGAAATATCTCAAGGAGGTACAAATGTATCTGGGGGTCAAAAACAAAGACTTTCCATAGCTAGAACTATAGCAAAAAAACCTGAAATAATAATATTTGACGATAGTTTTTCAGCACTTGATTTTAAAACTGATGCACAGTTAAGAGAAGCTTTAAATGAAAAATTAGAAGATAGTACTCTTTTAATAGTTGCTCAAAGAATAAATACTATAAAAAATGCTGATAAGATTATAGTTTTAGATGAAGGTAAGATAGTTGGACTGGGAACTCATAAGGACCTTTTAAAAGACTCAGAAGTTTATAAACAAATTGCTCTATCTCAATTATCAGAGGAGGAGTTATCGAAATGAGAGAAAATGAAGTAAAAAAAGATAAGCAGCCAAAAGGCGGGATGCCAGGTAGAGGACCGGGTAGAGGTAATGTAGGACGCGCACCAGAAAAGGCACGAGATTTTAAGGGGACTTTTAAAAAACTTTTAAACTATTTAAAACCCTTTAAATTACAATTTTTATTTGTGTTTATATTTGCTATAGCTAGTACTGTTTTTATGATAATAGGACCTAAAGTACTAGGAATGGCAACAACTAAAATATTTGAAGGAGTAATTGAAAGAGTAACAGGAGTAGAAGGCGGAGGAATAGACTTTGGATATATAAAAAATATAATAGTTATCCTGTTAAGTCTTTATGCAGCTGCTGCAATATTTGCCTTTATACAAGGCTTTATAGTTACAGGTATCGCTCAAAAGGTATCATATAACTTAAGAGATGGAATATCTGAAAAGGTAAACAAACTTCCCTTAAGATATTTTGATAAAGTATCTTATGGTGATGTATTGTCAAGAGTTACGAATGATGTAGACAAAATAAGTCAGAGTTTAAATCAAAGTTTAAGTCAAATTATAACTTCTTTTACAACTCTAATAGGTGTGCTTGTTATGATGTTTTCTATATCATGGCAGATGACTTTAATAGCTCTACTGATTTTACCTGTTTCACTTTTCTTTGTAGTAAATGTAGTAAAAAGATCACAAAAATACTTTAGCCAGCAACAAGAATCTTTGGGTAAGGTAAATGGACATATAGAAGAAGTATATAGTGGTCATGAGATCATGAAGGCATTCAATGCAGAAGAATCAGTTGGAATATTTAGAAGTATAAACAATAAACTTTATGATTCAGCTTGGAGATCGCAATTCCTTTCTGGGCTTATGATGCCTATCATGTCCTTTGTTGGAAACTTAGGCTATGTTGCAGTTTCCATACTTGGAGGATGGTTTGCAATTAGAGGAGTTATACAAGTTGGAGATATACTTGCATTTATCCAGTATATAAGAAACTTTATGCAGCCTATCAGGCAAATGGCCCAAATATCAAACGTACTTCAATCAACAATTGCAGCATCAGAAAGAGTTTTTGAATTTTTAGAAGAGGAAGAAGAGATACTGGAGACCCAAGATCCTATAAAACTCGAAAAAGTTCAAGGAAGAGTAGAATTTAATCATGTTAAATTTGGATATGACAAAGATAATATAATAATAGATGACTTTACAGCACGTGTAAGTCCTGGTCAAAATATAGCTATTGTAGGACCAACAGGAGCAGGTAAAACAACTATAGTGAAGCTTCTTATGAGGTTTTATGAATTAAACGGAGGAAGTATATCTATAGATGGACACGATATAACAGATTTTAAAAGGGAAGATTTAAGAGAAAATTTTGGTATGGTACTTCAGGATACTTGGTTATTTAGCGGTACAGTAATGGAAAATATTAGATATGGAAGGTTAGATGCGACAGATGAGGAAGTAAAAGAGGCGGCATATGCAGCCCATGCTGATAGTTTTATACAAACTTTACCAGAAGGATACCATACAATAATAAATGAAGAAGCAAACAATGTATCCCAAGGTCAAAAACAGCTACTAACAATAGCTAGAGCTATATTAAGTAATCCTAAACTTCTTATACTAGATGAAGCTACATCTTCAGTAGATACTAGAACTGAAGTCCTTATACAAAAGGCTATGGAAAACTTAATGGCATCGAGAACTAGTTTTATAATAGCGCACAGACTTTCAACTATAAGAAATGCTGATTTAATACTTGTTATGGATAGTGGTGATATAGTAGAACAAGGAAACCATGATGAACTTATAGCTAGAGATGGATTTTATGCTACACTTTATAATAGTCAATTTGAAGAAGGAGAAGCTTCTTAAAAAAGACATAAAAAATAAGGGTTAACCCTTATTTTTTATGTCTTTTTTTAAAGCGTTGATCTCTCTATAAAAAAGTAACATAGCCCCAGCAGTAGTTCTTTCAGCCAGTGGAAGACCAAATTTAGCAAATAGATAATATCGTTTATCTGAATCTTTTATGTCTTTATATTTTTTATATATTTTTTTAGATGCCCAAGCATTAAAATCTATATAATCTTCATAAGAATTTTTAATATTGATACCTTTATCTACCTTAAATATATCGATATATCTATAAGTTCTTTTTATATAGTTTTCATATTGCCTATGTTTATCTAAAAGTCTTATATTTATATGTTGAGGTACTGTCATATCTTGTATAATGTGAAGAGCTGCTCCTAGATAAAAAAGAGATTCTTTATCTTTGTCATCATTCCAAAGAGTTACAGCCTTTTCATAATATCCTAAGCCAACATCCAAAGCACTTTTTCTACCGTACATGCCTCTATTTTTTGATGGATCGTAAAAATGATGGGAACTTTTAAAGTCTTGATCAGTCCACACTGCCCCTTCATTCATAGAATCTATATATTGACTAAAGAAAGAGTATTCCTTAAAGTATTTATCATTCTTTAGAATTTCAAGCCCTTGTACATTTATAAATTTATGAACTTCGCATTTTGTCTTTATAATTGTCTTTTTTATAGGATTTAAAAAGTTAAATATTTTAGCTAAAAATTTATTATAAGTTAACTCCATATCTTTCATAATTATCACCTATTATTAATATACCCTAAAAATAAAATAAATTTAATAAAATAAAAAAACCTCAAGTAAATTTACTTGAGGTTTTGTATTCTTATTAATATACTCTTCTTCCGTAAGAGAATTTGCTACTGTAGTAACTAGAATTTATACTATCAATTCTAACGCCTTTTCTAGGATTTGCTGAATGAACAAATTGTCCACTTCCTATATAAATTCCTGCATGACTTGGTCCTGCTTTATAAGTGTTACTAAAGATTAATAAATCACCTGGTTGTAATTGAGATTTACTTAGTCTACTTCCAGCATTTGCTTGGGATGTAGTAGCACGTGGTATGCTTATTCCATTTTGTCTATATACATATTGAGTAAATCCAGAACAATCAAAACCTGATGGACTTGAACCGCCAAATACATATCTATGACCTATATATTTTTTAGCAGTATTCATTATATTTATAGAAGTTCTACTACCTGAATCATTTCTATTAGGTGTAGCACTTGGTTTACCTGCAGCTGTCTTACCAGATAATACATTATTTATAGTTCTTACTGTAGAAGGTCCAGCGCTTCCGTCTACAGCTATATTTTGTGCTCTTTGAAAGCTTATAACAGCAGATCTAGTGCCAGGTCCAAATGAGCTATCAACAGCTATTTTATAGTGACCTAATTTTTTAAGAGCTAATTGTAGTTGTTTTACATCTGAGCCTCTTGAACCTCTTGTTAAGGCTCTTTTATAAGTTAAAGAGCCAGCTTTGCTTGTATTAGCTTGTGGTTTTGATTGTGAACTTCCACTTGAACCATTTTTTAAAGCCTTGTATGAAGCTGGACCAAATGAACCGTCTACAGCTAGTCCATTAGCTCTCTGAAACTTCATAACAGCTTGTTTTGTTATATTACCAAAATATGTAGTTGTTTTTCCATATGTAAAGAAATTTCTTTTCTTTAATTCTTGTTGAAGTTCTTTTACGTCATTATGTCTTACTCCTTGATAAAGAGCTTTACTTCCCAGTGCTGCTTCGGAAGCTGTTCCTCCTAGAGTTATTATTCCTGCTATTGTACATGCTACTACCGTATTTTTAAGTGCATTTTTCTTCATTTTTTTGTAACTCCTCCTTTAAATATGTTTGTATCTTTCGTTGGCTTCTTATCTTCTGAATATAGTATATTACAAAATAGTTAAAAAAGAAAGGCTTTTTTGTAACTTCTTTGTAATTATTTGAAAAAGATTTTTGCTAGAGATAAATAATCCTTATTTTTACAGTCTTATAGTGATATAATAATTTAGAATAGGAGTGAAAAAATTGAGAAGAAAAAAGAAAATAATAGAAATAAAAATAGAAGATGCAATATTTCCAAATAAATCCATAGGAATATATGAAGGTGAAAAGATAATATTTAAAGGTGGTATAAAGGGACAAACTGTTAAGGTTCAGTTTAAAAAGAGGAAAAAAGACTATATAGAAGGAAAACTACTAGAAACAATAGAAAACTCACCACTAGAAAAAAATCTTACAAAATATACAGAATACGATCTTGGACCTTGTCCATATGGAACACTTTTATATGAAGATGAACTCCAGTTAAAAGAAGAACAGGTATTAAAATTATTTGAAAAAGAAAATATAAAAGATTTTAAATTTTTAGGGATAGAAAAGAGTCCAAATGAATTTGCTTATAGGAATAAAATGGAGTATACATTTGGTGATGCGTTTAAAGGAGGTCCTATAGTTTTAGGTCTTCATAAAAAAGGAAGATTTTATGAAATAGCAGATACAGATGGATGTGATTTGGTAGATGAAGATTTTACCAATATAAGAAAGACAGTGATGAATTATTTTAGAGATAAGAACAGTTCCTTCTATAATAAAAGAAAACATGAAGGATTTTTAAGACACCTAGTAGTAAGAAAAGCTCACTCTACTGGTCAAATATTGGTAAATCTTGTAACTAGTAGCCAAGATAATTTAAATAGTAAGGAATTTTTAAATGAATTACTAAGTTTAAAAGATTTAAAGGGAAAAATACAAGGTATACTTCACACAATAAATGATGGGCTTGGGGATACTGTAAAAGCAGATGAGTTATTACTACTTTATGGAAAGGACTATATAGTAGAAGAAATACTTGGACTTAAATTTAATATATCACCATTTTCATTTTTCCAAACAAATACCTGGGGAGCTGAAAAACTTTATTCTATAGTAAGGGAATTTATAGGTGGTGAAAAAAAGGATGTAGTTTTTGATCTTTATTCTGGAACTGGAACTATAGCACAAATAATATCTCCCATCGCAAAGGAAGTTGTGGGAATAGAGATAGTAGAAGAAGCAGTAGATAAAGCAAAAGAAAACATGAAATTAAACAATCTAGATAATATAGAGTTTATAGCAGATGATGTTCTCAAAGCAGTTGACAATATAGATAAAAAACCAGACTTAATAGTAATAGATCCACCAAGAGAAGGAATCCATCCAAAAGCTATAGAAAAGATAATAGACTTTGATCCTGATAGATTTGTATATGTATCTTGCAATCCAGTAACACTTGCTAGAGATTTAAAGGTATTTGAAGAAAGAGGATACAAGCTTGATAAGATGAAACTAATGGATATGTTTCCTAGGACACCGCACGTTGAGACTGTCGTGTTGATAGAAAGAAGATAGGACTTAGCAATACCAATGGATTAGATGAATTTAAGGCATTGAATGTACAGATGACATTCAATGCCTTTTCTGTTCACGGGAAGATGTCCATTAAGCATAAAAGATAAAAGAGATTAACATAATAAAAAACAAAACAAATTTATGGTTAATATATGAACATTTATATGTTGACTGGGCAAAAATAAATAAGTATAATAAGTAATACAAGTTATACAAATCACACATGTGTTTTAGGAGGTGAAGATTTGAAAGCGGAAATAAAGGATGGCAAGTTCATGGGTTCGGCTAAGGTTGGCCCTAAAGGCCAGATTGTAATTCCTAAAGAAGTAAGGGATATGTTTGACATTTCTCCAGGGGACACAATAATCGTACTAGCAGATGAAAAGAGAGGGATTGCAATTGAAAGATTCGATACTTTCAACCAAATCGCCGATGATATTTTTTCGGGAAAAGCAAAAGAATTATATCCTGAGCATACAGAAGAAGATTCTATATCATTTGCAAAGTCAATAAGGTCAATGAAAGGGGAAATAAACGATGAGTAAAATAGTCTTTTTTGGTATTCCAGCACACGGACATACCAATCCTACCTTAGAGGTAGTAAAAGAATTAATTAGGCGTGGGCATGAGATCCGATATTACTCATATGATAGTTTTAAAAGGAAAATAGAGAAAACAGGCGCAGAATATATCTCCTGTGATTCTTACGATATTCAGATGAAGCTAACACCACAAGACGGGGAACGGATAGGTAAAGATATTGTATTTTCAACAGAGATTTTAGTGAAAACAACACTAGCAATGGATGATACGATTATAGATGAAGTATCCCAGTGGAAACCGGATTGTATTGTCGCAGATTCCATGGCAATATGGGGTAAATTGGCTGCACATAAGCTTTCTGTACCATTTATATCTTCTACCACCACATTCGCATTTAACCGACATTCTGCTAAAATAATGAAACAAGATATCACTCAGTTATTTAAGATGCTATTTTCCATACCAAGAGCAAATAAACTGATTAAAAAGTTACGTACAAAGGGATACCCGGTGAAAAATGTTCTATCTGTTGTACAAAATGATAATGATACCGATACTATTGTATACACATCCCCTGAGTTCCAACCATGCTCTGATACCTTTTCAGATAAATATACCTTTGTTGGTCCATCCATAAGAACATTAGATTACAAGGTTAGGAAACCGCAAAGGAGAACGGTTTATATCTCTATGGGAACAGTAAATAATGTAATGGAAAATTTTTATAAGAAATGCATAGTTGCACTAAAAGATTCTGATCTAGATGTTATTATGTCTGTAGGTGAATTTGTTGATTTGGAAAGGTTTGGAGACCTTCCACAGAATTTTACCATAGCGAGGAGTGTGAACCAAATTGAAGTACTACAGCAGGTAGATGTATTTTTAACTCACTGTGGAATGAACAGTGTAAGTGAAGCACTTTATTATAAAGTTCCACTAGTTTTGTTTCCTCAAACACCGGAACAGGGTGGTGTTGCCTATAGAGTAAATGAATTGGGTGCAGGTGTCTATTTGAATGAGGACTCGCCAGATAAGATTAAAGAAACCATACAGGAAGTATTTGATAACTATTCTTATAAGCAATCAGCAGAAGAAATATCAAAAAGTTTTCATAGGTGCGGAGGTTATAGACTGGCAGCTGATAAAATTGAAAATCTCATTAATGAAGGACAGTAAATATTATCTGATATAAAAGAAGGATAAAATAACTCTTATATAAAAGTACAAGTGCCACCAAGGGGCTAATGTTACACTACGACATCATTATTGTCACTTCAATGCACGTTGAGTGTGTAGTGTTGATAGAGAAGGAATAGGTAGAAATTTTTAGTTTTATAAAAATAAAATTAAAGAGCAATTTAAATTATAAAAATTGAAGTTAAATTGGGAAACAAAACTAGTGGATAAATCATTAAAAATATGTATGCGCTATATCTTCATGATTTATCTGGGACTCATAGTATTAGATCAAATGTTCTGTTCTTATATGAATAAAGGACAGTCTAAGGTTAAGTCCAATTGCATATTAGCTTGTAAAATTTATTATCTTATGATATATTTCTAGTTAGATAAACAAAAACTTAATATCAGTTATAGGGGAGCTTATATAATAGGCTGAGATAGGAATGTTATTCCTGACCCTAAGAACCTGATTTGGATAATGCCAACGAAGGGATGTAGCTAGGGAAGTTGTATTTTTGCTGTATACTTTTGTTAGTATACAGCTTTTTTGTTTTTGCAAAGGAGGTGAAATATCATTATGTTCAGAATAATAGACACTATCAAAATTAATAGAGAATATTGCTTTACTATTGTATTTGGCTGATGAGAGTAGAAAATATATCAGAGAAGATTAAATTGTTTAGAAAAAATTTAAGACAGGGAGAAGACGAAAATGGAATATATAACTCAAATGGATGCTGCAAGAAAAGGAATTATAACTAAAGAGATGAGGATAGTTAGCGAAAAAGAAAACATTAGTATAGAAATACTAATGGAGAGAATGGCAAAAGGACAAATTGTTATTCCTGCGAATAAAAATCATAAATCCTTAGATCCGCAAGGAGTAGGTAGAGGATTGAAGACTAAGATAAATGTCAATCTGGGCATATCTAGGGATTGTCCTAATATAGATACAGAGTTAGAAAAAGTAAAAATTGCAATAGATATGAAAGCAGAAGGAATTATGGATTTAAGTTCGTTTGGTAAAACAGAAGAATTTAGACAAAAATTAGTAAATATGTCTACTTCCATGATAGGAACTGTTCCAATATATGATGCAGTAGGATTTTATGATAAGGAATTAAAAGATATTACAGAAAAGGAATTCTTAGATGTAGTGAGAAAACACGGAAAGGATGGTGTTGACTTTGTAACTATTCATGCAGGATTAAATAGAGATACAGCTAAAATATTTAAGAAAAATAGTAGAATTACTAATATCGTTTCACGAGGAGGCTCTCTATTATATGCATGGATGGAATTAAATAATAAGGAAAATCCTTTTTATGAATATTACGATGAATTGCTAGATATATGTGCAGAATATGATATGACTATAAGTTTAGGTGATGCCTTAAGGCCAGGAAGTATAGCCGATGGGACAGATGCACCACAGATTGCAGAACTAATGGTATTAGGAGAGTTAACAAAGAGGGCTTGGGAAAAAAATGTGCAAATTATAATAGAAGGGCCAGGCCATATGAAGTTAAATGAAATTGAGGCGAATGTCTTATTAGAAAAGAAACTTTGCCATGGAGCACCTTTCTATGTATTAGGGCCAATAGTTACAGATATAGCACCGGGATATGACCATATAACATCAGCAATAGGTGGAGCTATAGCTGCAAGTCATGGGGTAGATTTTTTATGCTATGTGACACCAGCAGAACATTTAAGACTACCTACACTAGAAGATATGAAAGAAGGAATTATAGCTTCAAAGATAGCAGCACATGCAGGGGACCTAGCTAAAGGAATACAAGATGCAGATGAATGGGATTTAAAGATGAGTAAGGCTAGACAAAGATTAGACTGGGAAGAAGTATTTAACTTAAGTATAGATGAGGAAAAAGCAAGAAGATATAGAAAAGAATCTAGTCCAGAGCATGAGGATAGTTGTACTATGTGTGGAAAAATGTGTTCAATGAGAAATATGAATAGGATTATGGAAGGAAAAGATATAAATATACTAAGGACGGAGGACTAAAGAGAATATAAAAAACTTACTATTTCAGCCAAGTAATCTAAACCAATCTGTGCTTTTATGAAATAGGATTCTCTTTTCTGGGAAGAATCTAAATAAAATTAAAGCTAGATTAGTATATCAAATTTTATTTAAAATGAGGTAACCTTCTATTGACATAAAAACAGATTAGTAGCACTATTTAGTTAGTCAACCTAACTAGATAAATGAAAGTAGGAAATATAAATGAAAGAATATATCATAACTGCGACAGAAGCTGTGACACCTTTGATGATTAGCCAGTTTTTTTAAATCACAAAGCCTTCAGTAACATCTATGGCGAATTCGTTGATAAAACATGATTACCTAATGAAAACACAGTCCTCTACTGATAGGAGAAGTGGATTTTAAGTTATTTGTTCAATTAATATTACGAGCAAATGAAATATTAAAGGAGCTAAGAAGCTAATGAAAGTATTGGTAACAGGAGCATTGGGCAATGTGGGTAGAAATGTATTAAGAGAGTTGCTAAGTAAAGGAGAAGATGTAGTTGTAGCTGTAGCTGGCACGAATATTAAAAGGTTAGAAAAGCTATTTGAAGATAAAGTAACGGCTGTAGCTTTTGATTTTACAGAACATAATACATATGATAAAGCCCTAAAGCAAGTGACCGTGTGTTTTTAATGAGGCCACCACATCTAGGAAAGCCAGAGGATTTATATCCATTCATTGATTCAATGAAAGCTCACAATATTAAACTAGTTTCGTTTTTGTCTTTAATGGGTGTTGAAAATAACACTATTCCACCTCATCATAAGATTGAAAAGTATATCGAAAAAACAAGCCTTCCCTATGCTCACATTCGTCCCAGATTTTTTATGCAGAATCTCTCTGGAATTCATTCAGTGGAGATTAGAGAAAAAAATGAAATTTTTGTTCCTGCAGGTAGGAGTAAAACTAGCTTTATTGAGCACAAAGGTACCGGTCAATATCATCAACTTAAGGATTTAAAGGTAAGAAGCATTGAATTTTTTATAATTCAATGCTTCTTTTACATATAATTATTAATGCAATATTTATAAAGAAATATTATAATACAAGTATAAGCTTTTTATATCTAATTATAATAACTAATAGTTAGGAGAAGACAATGAAAAATCTTATAATAGAATAACAATGACTTTTGAAAAGCTAAATACTAAAAGAATAAGAAATATAGGTAAAATTTTTGACTCAGATTTTACTAGAAATAGAAAAATGCCTTTTAATGATTTAATAAGATGTATCCTAAATAAGGAGGGAAAAACAACAACTATGGAGATAAATAACTATTTTAAGAAAGTAAATAAAAGAGAACAAAGAGTTTCAAAACAAGCGTTTTCTAAACAAAGATGTAAATTAAATCCAGAAGTATTTAAAGTTTTAAATAAAGAATATATTGAATCTATTTATTCTGAAAATAGCTATAAAACATATAAAGGATATATATTATTAGCCATAGATGGGACAATCCTTGAGATTCCTAACACAGAAGAACTTAGAGACCAGTATGGATGTCAGGTTAGTAATATAGAAGGAGTAAGAAAAGTTGCAAGGGCTAAAGCTTCCGGTTTGTATGATGTAGAAAACAATATAATGATAGATGCAATATTAGATAAATTCAATACTCCAGAGAGAACTTTAGCCAAGAAGAATATTGAAAATATGGACTCTATTTTAGGAAAAGATAAAAAGGTATTAATAGTTTTTGATAGAGGTTATATCTCTACTGAAATGCTATTGAATTTATCAGAACTTTCTATATGTTATTTGTTTAGAGTTCAAGGAAACACTTATAACAAAGAAAAGGAATCAATGATAACTAATGATGACTGGATAGATTTAAAAGTAAACGGATCTCGACTAGTAAAAATTCAAGATGAAAAACTAAAGAAAAAGGGAGCAGAAATAAAAAAATTATCTGTAAGAATTGTTAAAATAACTTTTAAAACAGGGGAAATTGAATATTTAATAACTAATGTACCCTCTGAAGAAATTAGTACCGAAGAGATGGAAGAGGTTTATTTTAAGCGCTGGGGAATAGAAATTGCATATGATATTATTAAAAATAAGTTATATATAGAAAATATATCAGGTGGAAAGAAAATAATTGTTGAGCAAGATTTTTATTCACAAATCCTTTTATTCAATATGATTGAAGATTTAAAAAACGATGCAAATAAAGAACTTGAATCCAAAAGAACTAAGATTTTAAAGTATGATTACAAAGTAAATATAAATATATTAATAGGTACATTTAGAGAATATATGATAAAGATAGCTATTGAAGACCGTCCAGATGAAAGAAAAATCTTATATGAATATATGTTAGAAGAAATTATGGAAAATATAATCCCTATTAGACCTGATCGAAGTTTGGAACGTAAAACATACAAAGGTAAAAATAAACATAAGCTGAATGGCAGAAGAAATAGTTAGAATTATACTAAGTTTAGAATTCCAAATACACTTACATACAACTATGTATAAATTTAACAGTGCATGGTTTTTTCAATTTAGCCATTTTTATAAATGATATATTTTTTCTTATTTAGAGGTTTGTAATATAAAAAACGAACCTTAAATTCTAAGAATTCAAAGTTCGCTTTTAAGTTTTTTTCCTTAAGTTGATGACATTGACCGGTTACCACCCGAATTTTGTCGAAAAAAACTGTAAGTGAAAATCTAAATAAATTTGCTAATATAAAATTGCAGATAGAATATATATTTAGCTTGAATCCATCATTGTAATAAAAGATTGGACGCATTTTTTAAATTGAACCTCTTGATTAGAAATATAATCTTCTACCAAGGGGATAACAGATACTTGCGACATCTTTATTGTACTCTCAAGGCACGTTGAAGTTGTCGTGAAGTTGGGAAAACTATAGAATTAGATGATACCAATAGTTGTAGAGGTTTTGAGGCATTGAATGGACAGATGACATTCAATGCCTTTTCTGTTCTCGGGAAGATATCAATAATAAGACTCAGGATGGTTTTGCAAAGTATGCTTGACATTATATGCAAAGCATACTATACTTAAAATGTAAGGTTAACTATACAAAGGAAGTGAGAAGTTTGAAGACAAAAATACGAGAATTAAGACAAAAAAATAGAATCACCCAAGAAGAACTTGCTTTGGCAGTAGGTGTGACTCGTCAAACAATTACCTCTATAGAAGGAGAAAAGTATACAGCATCTCTAGTTTTAGCATATAAGATTGCAAGATACTTTAATATGACTATAGAAGAGGTATTTGATTTTTCAGAAGTGGAGGAGATATAAAATGAATAAATTCAAAGAAAAAATTCGGTACAGAATATTATTTTTACTCATAACATTGTTTATTTTTATAGCGATTTATTTAATCTTATTTTTAAACCAAGGTAATTTAGTAAAACCCTCAGGTAAAATTATAAGTTTTCACGGAGGTGCCCTTACTAGTTTTAGCATTATCCTAATTCTAAATATATATAAAAATTTAAAAGCCCTAAAAGATGAAGAGGAACTTAAGAGGTTATATATTAGGGAAAATGATGAAAGGGCAATTATGATACTACAGAAAACAGGGGCAATTGGGATTAATATCTGTATTTGTGGTTTTGCAATAGCTACAATAATTGCTGGATATTTTAGTGATATAGGATTTTTTATTTTGCTAGGATCTACCTTATTTGTTGCCCTAGTAAAGGGAATGTTTAAAATCTATTATCATAGAAAAATATAGAGAGTCCAGCTAAGAATTGTCAATAGGAATTTTAAAAATATTTAATAACAAGCCG
>NZ_JBQDAA010000051.1:0-13301 GCF_052089545.1 Tissierella sp.
ATGGAATATTAATGTCCGAGAAAAAAGTGTGCTGAAAAAGGTTGACAATCCATATCATAGTCTCCACTTTTTTCTCTATCAAGTTTAACATTAAAATCTACGTTTTCAAGTTGAATTTCAATTCCTAAATTTTGCTTCCACATATCTTGAACAGCTTGAGCAATTTTCTTGTGTCCTTCATCTGTATTATAAAGAAGAACTATTTCTTTCATATCTTCTGGGGTCATTCCTTCTTCTTCTAATCCTTCTTCAAATAACTTCTTACCTTCTTCAACATCAAAGTCAACTGCTTTATCAACCTTATCTCTATATTCAGTTCCATCTTCATCCATGATACCAAACGGAACTACACCTTCAGCTGGAATTTGTCCACCTTGTGTGATTTTACTTGTTATAGTTTCACGGTCAATTGTCAAAGCAAGACCTTTTCTAACTTTAGGATTGTTAAATGGTTTTGTTTCTGGATTAAGATTGTAATAATAAGTTCCTACCATTTTACCAATTTTAAGTTCATCATTGTCTTCTTCTACCATCTCTGCTGTAATAGCTTGTGGAACATCTACTAAGAGGTCATATTCTCCACCTTCATAACCTTGCCAAGTAGTACTTGCTTCTTCAAGTATAGTGAAGTCTATACCATCAAGATTTATACTTTCATTATCATAATAGTTATCATTTTTTCTTACTTTAATACTAGCATCATGTACCCATTCTGTTAAATTGAAAGGTCCATTAGATACGTGAGTTTCAGCATCATTAGCCCAATCTGAATTGTCTTCTACCACAGCTTTATTAACAGGGAAATAAGTGTAAAATGCTGTAAGCTCTAAAAAGTATCCTGTTGGTGAATCGAGTACTACTTCAAGAGTTTTTTCATCTTTTGCAGTAACCATAACGTCATCTCTTGAACCTTCACCCGTATTATATTCTTCCGCACCTTTTATATAAAAAAGTTGGAAAGCATAATCTGCTGCTAGATCAGCATCTAAAGCTCTTTTCCAAGAAAATTCAAAGTCTTCCGCCGTAACAGGGTCACCATTTGACCATTTAATATCATCACGAAGTGTAAATGTGTAAGTTACATCATCATCTGCTAACTCATAACTTTCAGCCATTCCTTCTACTACTTCCCCATCTTCATCAAGTTTCATAAGACCTTCAAAAGTATGGTTTAGTACCCAAGACTCATGAGTTCCTTGTGCAAGTGCAGGGTCTAAAGAACCTGGTTCACTAGCGTTGTTAGTTCTTAAGATTTTCTCTCCGTCATTAGTATCTTCGCCATTTTCAGTTGCTTCATCTTCTGTTTGCTCATCTCCATCAGCTGGCTCATCAGAATCTGGAACACAACCAACTACAAGCATAGAAACTACAAGCATAAGGCTTAAAAATATTAAAAATTTCTTTCTCATAATTTACCCCCTCCAATAATTGTAAGAATATTAAATTCTTTCAACTATTTTACCACATTGACGAGATAAATTCAAGGTCTATAAATAAGACTAAATTGATAAAAATAAGACAATAAATTTAAAAAACTATGATTATAAGTAGATTATAAATATGATATAATGTAATATGTAAAATGGAGGGATAAGATGATTTATTTTGATAATGCGGCTACGACATTTCCAAAGCCTGATAGTGTCTATGAATCTGTCATGGAAGCTATGAAGGAATATGGTGCAAATCCAGGAAGATCAGGTCACAAAATGAGCCTAAGAGCTAATAGAGGTATTTTTGAAACTAGAAACTTACTTGCAGGATTTTTTAATATAAAAAATCCTATGAACATGGTTTTTACATTTAATGCAACGGAAAGCTTAAACTTAGGTATAAAAGGAATTTTAAAAGCTGGTGATCATGTCATAACAACTACTATGGAACACAATTCAGTTTTAAGACCTATTAAATATCTAGAAAAAAAAGGAATAGAAAATACAATAATCCAGGCAAATTCTAAAGGAGAAATAGATCCTGAAGATATAAAGATGGCTATAAGAAAAAATACAAAACTTATAGTTACAACCCATATATCCAACTTAACAGGTACTATTCTTCCTGTAAAAGAGATTGGAAAGATTGCCAAGGATAAGAAAATACTCTATATGGTGGATGCAGCTCAATCAGCTGGTGTTTACGATATAGATGTTGACAAGATGAATATAAGTCTTCTAGCTTTTCCAGGTCATAAAGGCCTACTTGGACCTCTGGGGACAGGAGGACTGTATATAAGGGAAGGATTAAAAATAGAAAGAATATATCAAGGAGGAACAGGAAGCGCCTCAGAGTCATTAATTCAACCTGACACCATGCCAGATGGATATGAAAGTGGTACACTAAATAGCCCTGGTATAGTAGGACTTGGAGCAGGAATAAAGTATATAAATAATAAGGGAATAGAAAATATAAGAAAACACGAAGAAGAACTTACTAAATATTTTTTAGATGGAATAAAGGATATAGAAGGAATAAAGATATATGGCCCAATGGATATTAAAAAAAGGGCTGCAGTTGTTGCATTAAATATGAAAGATATAGACTCTTCAGAAATTGCTTATATCTTAGATGAAGAATATGACATAGGAGTAAGATCTGGACTTCACTGCGCACCACTTGCACATAAAACTATAGGAACTCTCGATCAAGGAGTGGTCAGATTTTCTTTTGGTATATTTAATAGTAAAAAAGAAGTAGATCAGGCAATAAATGCATTAAAAGAAATTTCAAAGGAGGTATAAGGTAAGGAAGATGGAATATTTATATATTATTAGAGAATTTGTAATAGATTATATGGCAGAATTTATTATATTTTTATATATTGGCTTTTTAATTCTTTTAATAGCATTTTTAGTTTCAAATCATAAAAATAGAAAAATATTAGATAGATATAATTCATTAGTTAGAAACTTTGATGGAGAAAACTTAGAAGAACTTATAATATATCTTCAAAATTATGTAAATGATTTAAATGGCAAGGTAAACACTTTGAAACTTGATTTAGAAGAAATTGATAATCAGCTAAACTTTACAGTACAAAACATAGGATTTATAAGATATAATGCATTTGATGGAATGGGAAACGAGATGAGTTACTCAATAGCACTCCTTGATAAGCTTAAAAATGGATTTGTAATTACAAATATCTATGGTAGGAAAAACAATATGAATTATGCAAAGGAAATAAAAGATGGCATAGGCAATAGGAAACTTTCAGCAGAAGAAATTATAGCTGTAGATAGGGCCCTAGACTCACAAATGGAGAATGCCTAGGAGGAAAATATGGAGGAATTACTTTTTATTATAAACCCAGTAGCAGGTGGGGGTAAGGCAAGGGATATTAAGGCTATAATAGAAGAACAAATGGAAAAATATAATAAAAGTTTTCAAATTATTTTAACTAAAAATCCCAAAGAAGCAACAAAAATTGCTTATGAAAGCAAGATAGACACAGTAATAGCCGTAGGTGGTGATGGTACTGTTACAGAGGTAGCTAGAGGTATTATAAAAAGAGGATATGGAAGCTTAGGTATAATTCCTGGAGGAACAGGAAATGACTTTATAAAAAGTTTAGATATTAAGAAAGATTACTTAGACTCAATAAAAACTATAATAAATGGAAAAACTATAAAGATAGATGTGGGACTTGCAAATGGATATAAGTTTTTAAATATTGGCGGCATAGGTTTAGATGTGGAAGTTATTAAAGGTTTTGAAAAGATAAAAAAATATATAAAAGGAAGATTTGCATATATAATTTCTATATTTAAAACACTTTTAAAATTTAAAAAGATAAAAGTTTCAATTGAAATAGATGATAAAAAATTTGATGAAAATTTAGTTTTATTTGGTACAGGTAGTGGTAAATTTTACGGTGGAGGACTTCAAATGGTTCCAAATGCAAAAATAAATGATGGATACCTTCACAGTACCCTAGTTAAAGACCTAAGCAATTTAAGAATAGCAACAATATTTCCTGAAATATTTAAAGGGACTCATATAAGACATAAAAAATATGTAGAAACATTTAAATCTAAAAAAATTAAAATTATTTGCCAAGAGGACTTATATATGAATTTAGATGGAGAATTATTTTTTGGAGGAAAGGAAATAGAGTTTTCCCTATCAGAGGAAAAACTTAAAGTTTTAATTCCTTAAATAAAAATGAATAAATATAAAAAAAAGAGATAAAATAACAATGATAAAATAACTATTTATATAAAAAGTTGTTTTTTCTTGTTATTTATTTTTTTTATGGTATAATCTAAAATGTTGCAAAAAAAGTTACAAAGATGTTACAAGCAAATAAATATTAAATTTTAGATTTATAGGAGGGCAATCATGCACAAAAGAAAAGTCAAAGCTATACTAGCAAGCTTTATGATAACATGTATACTTGGAATGGGTTTTACAGGTTATAAAGTGACGGCAGAAAATAAAGGTGAAACACCTACATACATAGCAAAAGATGAAACAAGTGAAGTAAATGATGAGGAGTTAAGAGAAGACAATCCAAATTTTATAGAGATATTGGAAAGCAGAGTAGATGTACAATTAGTAGGATATAGTTTGATAGTAGAAGAAAATAAAATAGGAACATTTAAAAATTCTAAAGAGATTGAAGAAGTTTTAGAAGAAATTAAAGAAGAATATACTAGAGATGAAGATGAAAATATAATCATAAAAGATATAGAAATACAAGAAAATGTTGACATAATAAAAGAAGATGTTTATTTAAAAGATATAGATAAGAAGGAAGAAGTTATAGAATACATAAAAACAGGTGGAGAAGAATTAAAGACTCATACAATAGAAGTAGGAGAAAGCTTTTCTACTATATCAAAGATTTATGATATAGATAGGGAAGATCTAAAGGAATTAAACCCTGATAAAGATGAAAAAAAGCTTCAGATATCAGATGAAATAACTATAAAAAACACTAAACCACTTATGACAGTAATTACAAAAGAAGAGTTAGAGTCTGAAAAAAGCATAGAATATGAAATAGAAGTAGAAGAAGATCCTAATATGTATAAGACAGAAAGTGAAGTAAAAGTAGAAGGACAGCAGGGAAAAGAAAAGATAACTACCAAACAAATCAAACATAATGGAAAACTTGTAACAGAAAAAATTATAAATAAAGAAATAATAGAAGAACCAATAGATCAAGTAGTAATAAAAGGAACAAAAGAAAAACCTAAAACTGAACCTACAGGATCGTTTTTAATGCCAACTAGAGGTAGACTATCATCACCATTTGGAAGAAGATGGGGAAGGATGCATAGAGGTATAGATATAGCCAAAGCTCACGGTTCAGATATACAATCGTCAGATGGAGGAACTATTACATTTTCAGGAGTTATGGGATCATATGGCAATATGATAGAAGTAGACCATGGAAATGGTTATAAGACTAGATATGCACACTGTAGTAAACTTCTTTTTAGTGTTGGACAAAAGGTACACAAGGGTCAAGTAATTGCTAAGGTAGGAAACACTGGTAGATCTACTGGACCACATGTACACTTTGAAGTTATAAAAAATGGAGTTCATCAAAATCCATCTAAATATGTAAAATAAAATAGGGCCTTTAGGCCCTATTTTATTTTAAACTTTTATTTAAAAGCTAAACTTGTCTTACTTTTTATTTTCTTCATTTGTTATATCAGGATCATTCAAATCTTGAATCATCTTATAATTATCATAGTTTTCATGAGTTTCTTTAGTAGATTTATTTTCATTTTCTACCTTTTCTTCAAACTTTTTAAGCTGCCTATTAGCAAAGTCCCTTCCCCCAAGTCCAAATGAAAGGGCAAATGCTACAGATAAACCACCAAGTATTAAAAGAAAGGCAATATTAACTATAGATGAAGCAAATTTTATTTGTTCTAAGGTCATAAATACTGAAAATATAATTATTATATATTTTGCTATAGCTGCAGTAAAAGGACTCCTTGCATATTTGTTTATAAGACCTTCAACAAAGTACCCACCAACAAGACCAAGTCCTATTATTATAAGACCACTAACTATAAGTGGTAGATATCCAATAATACTATAACCAATAGTATTTAATACATCTAGTTGTAGTACACTTAAAGCTTCTACAGTTATAAAAAGAATAATCAAAGCTTTAACTATATTTCCAATTATTTTAGAAAGATTAAAGCTTGGAAGATCTCCATCACTTTTTTCTTCTATCCAAGAATATACCCTTTCAATACCCATTCGGGCTAATAATTGTTCTAAAATTTGAGATACAAAGTTAGCTAGATAATATCCTAAAACAATTAAAAGAATGGCAACAAATATATTTGGAATCATTAGCATTACTTTATTTAAGACTACAAGTATAGGCTCAGTAAGAGTTCTAATCTTAAGTGCTTCAAGAGCCATTGTTATAACAGGTATTAAAACTATTCCAAAGACTACTTTAGATAATACATCTGCAAGTGTCATTTTTTGTTCTTGGTCTACACTACTTGTAGAAAGATTGGGACTAATTTTATTGTACCATTTATCAATATTTATAGTTTTCAAAAAGCTAAAGGTCAAATCCCTAATTATCTTAGCTAAAAAATAACCTATAAATATAACAATACCTGCTCCAATTAACCTTGGAATAAATCCAAGAAGATTGTTCATCATATTAGAAATAGGAGCTGATACAGATTGCATATCAAGTGCGTCTAGTATGCTTGGAATAAAGAGTAAAAACACTAAAAAATAAGCTATTTGAGCAATGCTTTTAACCTTTTCCTTTCCAGATACCGGATCACCACTATCACTTCTTTTAGCTAGGTGATCTTGTAAGTTCATTTTTAATAATAATTTTGTTAATAAATTTTTAATAAGAACTGCTACTCCCCAAGCTATTAAAAATAAAATTAAAGCTTTTATAATATTGGGGATATATAAAAGTATATCTTCAAATATAAGTTCTAATTCATACATTTTTCTTCCTCCTAATTTTTGTTTTTTTATTTGTAACTGCTTCTGTAATCATCTAATACCCGAGAATATCTTATCAAACACATTATTTGCTAATATTTGTCATATTTTTTAAATTGTTTAATTTAGCTTCTTATTGGGAATATATTGCTAAAATGATAAAGTAAAAAAAAAATAAAAAAATTTACATCTATTTTAATAATTTAAAATGACAAAATAGTATATAATATAAATAAATCAGGAGGGATATTTATGTTATTTGTCATTGATATGCAAAATGATTTTATAGATCAAAAAAATGGGAAAATGCCAGTAAAAGACTCAGATAAATTAATTCCAGGGATAATAGAAAAAATAAAAAAATACGAGAAAAAGGAAGAAGAAATCTTTTATACTTTAAATATACATGGAGATATGAATGATGATAAGAGGAGTGAAGAAGGGAAAGCTTGGGGGCAGGGTATATATACACCTTTAAAAAAACATTTACAATCACATATATACTTAAAAAAGATATACTATGGTATAACACCAGAAAAGGCAAGTATGTTAAAGGAAAAATATTTGCATGAAGATGGATCTTTAAATATAGAAATAGTAGGAGTAGAGACAGAAGTTTGTGTTCTTTCAAATGCAATTATAATACAAAACATGTTTCCTGATTCAAATATTATGATAGATTCATCCCTTTGTACTAGCAATAAACTTAACTTACATAAAAATGCATTAGAGATAATGCAAAGATTAAAAATGGAGGTAGTATAAATGAACTTGGAAAAAGGCGAGTTAGAAAAAACAGTAGCTGATCTTACAGAATGGATAAGACTTCAAATGAAAAATAATGGTGGTAAAAGAATACTCCTTGGAATTTCAGGAGGAAAAGATAGTTCAGTAGTAGCAGCCCTTGGAGCTCGTGCCCTTGGAAAAGAAAATGTATTGGGTCTACTTATGCCAAAGGGTGAGCAAGCAGATATTGATTTTGCCTATGAACTATGCAAGTTTTTAGATATAAAAAATGTAACAATCCCAATAGATGACATGTTTAAAGAATATATACAATCATTGGAAGGACTTTCTGAGGATATCATTCCTGGGGTTTCTAAGGATACCTCTATAAACTTACCACCTAGAATCCGTATGACTATTCTTTATGCAATATCTCAATCAATAAATGATAGTAGGGTAGTACATACAGGAAATCTTTCTGAAAAGTGGATAGGTTATACAACTGTTTATGGAGACAATACTGGAGCTTTTTCACCCCTTGGAAACTTTACTTCAGATGAAGTAATCCAGATAGGAAGATATTTAAACTTGCCAGAAAAGTTTATAGTAAAGCCGCCAGCAGATGGATTAACAGGGAAGACAGATGAAGATGTTCTAGGTTTTAGCTATGATACTTTAAATAAATATATAAGAAGTGGTCAAATTGATGACTTAAAAGTAAAAGAAAAGATAGACAGGATGCATAAATACACATCATTTAAATTTAAACCCATACCTATCTTTGAAAATGATTTTCCTGTAAATATATAAGAAATATGATTACAATGATTTTAAGAGGGTATTTTAACAATAAATAATAATAAAATAAACTTTATGTTAAAAATAATTTATAAGAAATTAAGTTTTACTATAAATTTAATGGGAGGAAAATAAAATGTTAAAATGGTCAGTTATATTTTTAATAATAGCAATCGTTGCAGCAATATTTGGATTTGGTGGTATAGTAGCAAGTGCAGCAGGAATAGCTAAAATACTATTTTATATTTTCCTAATATTGTTTGTAATATCATTAATAACAGGAAGAAGAAGTGTCTAAAAAATATATATGCTAAAAACAAAAACACTAGAAGAATTCTAGTGTTTTTACATGTCTATTACATATATTTTTATAGCTTTCTTAACTCCTCAACCTGGTTTTCAGTACCAAGTACTACCATAACATCTCCTACTTTAAGCACTTCACTAGAATTTGGATTAAAGATCCACTTATCATCCTTTCCCTTTCTAATAGCCAGAATTATAAGACCTGTTTTTTCAGGTATCTTAACATCCATTAAAGTCTTTCCTCTAATAGAAGAATCCTCTGTTACTACTACATCTTCCAAATCAAGGACCACATCGCCCGCATGGGTCATCACATCTAGAAAAGATATAACTGTAGGCCTTAAGATCAATGCAGCCATCCTGCTGCCACCTATCTCGTTTGGTGATATAGTATTGTCAGCTCCTGCTCTTTTAAGCTTTTCATCTGCATTTTTTTCAATTGCACGAGAAACTATATATAGGTCGCTATTTTTAGACCTAGCAGTTAAAACTGTATATACATTGTCAGCATCACTAGGAAGAGTAGATATAAGACCCTTTGCATGTGAAACCCTAGCCCTTTCAAGTATGATATCATGAGTTGAATCACCTTGGATGACAAGTATATTTTCTTCAACTAATTCCTTTGTTTTTTCTTCGTTTTTTTCTATAACTACAAATTCAGAATTAGTTTTTTGGAACTGTTTGATAGCATTTATGCCCGTTTCACCTGCTCCACATATTATATAATGGTTTTCAAGTTTTGAAATATCTCTTTCCATTCTTTTTTTCCTCCAAGCAATTTTTAAGTCTCCCTCTAAAAGTGAACTAACTATACTAGAAAATAAATAACCTACAGTACCAAGACTTGTAAATATAAGGAATATAGAAAAGATCTTGGCCTCAACATCCATTTGAGCAATCTCAGCATAACCCACAGTTGATATAGTTATAACTGTCATATAAAGAGCATCAAGAAGGTTTACTTCAAGAAGTATTTTATAACCTATAGTACCTGTAAGAAGAAGTGATATTAGAAGTACAGATATAAATCCTAAATTTCTTTTATTTTCCATAAAAACTCCTCGACTAATTTTTTACTATTATATCACACATAAATAAAAAATTATAAAAAAACAAATAAATAATATATATTATTTATAGAGCCTTTAAAGACAATAAAAAAAGAAGGCCCTAAAGCCTTCTTTATGAATCTTATATTTTTCCTTGCTCTTCTAAGAACCTTAAATCATCAAATCCGCCAATTAGAACACCATCTAAATAAATATATGGTACTGTACTTTGGCCACTTGACTTTATAAGTTCTTGTCTTTTGTCATCATCATCATCAATTACATGTTCAACATACTTATATCCTTTTCTGTCTAAAAGCCTTTTGGCATTTTGACAAAATGGACAGTGACTCCAGGTGTAAAGTTCAAATTTTGTATCCAAAACAAATCCCCCCATATCTTAATTGTCTCTATATTCTATATATTACCAATAATAAAAGAATTAAACAGCTTATAATAAAATAAGAAATATATCTTATTGAATGACTATAATATGAGTGCTATAATTGTAATTGAGTAAATATTTAGAAAAAAGATAAGGGGGATTTGTTAATGTTAGAGTCTACAAGAGAAATTGATAATTTACTTAAAAAACATAAAAACTACAGGGAGGGCTGTTTAAACCTTATAGCTTCTGAAAACTTTGCAAGTGAAAAGGTTAGAAGTTACCTATCGTCAGAATTTGGAAATAGATACGGCTGTTATTCAACCGAAGATCCAAAAGATAGGGAATATACAGGGAACAAATATATCCATGAATTTGAAATGGAAACCCAAGAACTTGTAAAAGATCTATTTAAAGCTAAATACGTAGACCTTAGACCAATAGGGGGCCATATGGCTGGTATGGGAGTAGTTTTAGGACTTCTACAGCCAGGTGATTTGGTCATAGAAGTAAGTTTAAAAGACTGGGGCCATGGCCTAGTTGGTCCAATGTGTGAAGTTAGACAATTTGACGAAACGATAAATGTAGAATACATGGAGTTTGATAAAAATAGAGCAGTAGACACTGAAAAACTAATAAAACAAGTAAAAGAAAGAAAACCCAAACTAGTTATATTTGGAGGCTCAGGAACACTCTTTGAAGAACCAGTAGAAGAGCTAAGCCCTATAGCAAAAGAGCTAGGCACACTTATAGCCTATGACGCCTCACATGTAACAGGCCTTATAGGAGCAGGAGTCTTCCAAAATCCTCTAGAAAAAGGTGCAGACATAATGTTTGGAAGTACCCACAAGTCCTTCCCTGGACCACAAGGAGGCTTTGTAGTAAGTAATGACAAGGAACTTATAGAAAAGGTTGGAAATACACTTTCACCTTCCCTAGTAACTAGTCATCACTTAAATAGACTACCAGCACTTGCAGCTTCCATAATTGAAATAAAAAAATATGGTCAGGAATATGGAAAACAAATAATTAAAAACTCCAGAGCACTAGCAAAGGCATTAGATAAGGAAGGCTTCCAAGTTTTTGGAAAAGATAGGGGCTATACTGATACCCATTTAATACTTGTAGGACTAGGAGAATTTACAGACTCAGCTCCAGCTAAATATTTAGAAGACTTTAACATACTTTGCTCTGACGATTTTTCAGGCTCTAGCCCAGAAATAAGAGTAGGTACACCAGAGGTAACAAGACACGGTATGAAAGAAGATCAGATGAAAGAGATAGCAAGCTTCTTTAAAAGAGCTTTAATAGATAAAGAAGATAAGGATACACTTAAGGCTGATATAGAAAGCTTTAGTAGAAAATATATAGGATTAGAATATTCATTTTAAAAAACTTAAGGGGGAGTTAAGAATGGATTTTGAAAAACTTTATATTAACGGTCAATGGATAGATGGCGACAGTGGTAAATTTATAGAAGTAGAAAACCCAGCTAATAAAGAAATAATAGCAAAAGTTCCAAGAGGAAATGCAAAAGATGTAGAAAAAGCAGTAAAGGCTGCCAAAGAAGCTTTTAAAACTTGGAAGGATACTGACATGGAAAAAAGAATATCCATCATGGAAAAGGTAGTAAAATCCATGAGAGAAAACCTAGAAAAAATGGCAGAAACTGTAGTAGAAGAACTAGGTGCAGGATATGAGTTCTCAAAAGAAACTCATATAAAGGACTATACTGATGAAGCAGAAAACTTTCTTAAAATAGCTAAAGACTATGAGTTCCAAATAAAACGTCCAAAATCTATAGTTAGAAGAGAGCCAATAGGAGTTATAGGATGTTTAACACCTTGGAACTTCCCATTAGAGCAAATAGTTAAAAAAGTATTCCCAGCAATCTTAGCTGGAAACACAGTAGTATTAAAACCAAGCCAGACAACACCTCTAACAGCCTATCTCCTAACAGACTATATAGATAAGGCTGGACTTCCAAAAGGAGTATTTAACCTTGTTAGTGGTAAGGGGGCAGAAGTAGGAAACGCACTATCATCAAACAAAGACGTAGATATGGTATCATTTACAGGATCCACATCTGGAGGACGTGAAGTAGGTAAACTTGCAATAGATGGAGTTAAAAAACTTGTCCTAGAACTAGGAGGTAAGTCCCCAGCCCTAGCTTTAAAAGGTGGAGACTATGAACTTGCTGTAAAATCCGCCCTAGACACAGTATTTTTAAACTCAGGGCAAACTTGTAACGCCTTTACTAGACTATTGGTTCCAAAAGAAGACAAGGAAAAAATAGAAGAAATAGTAAAAAAACAGTCTAAAGAATATACAGTAGGAGATCCTAAAGATAAGACAGTAGATATAGGACCCCTTTCTTCTAAAAAACAATATGATAAGGTTAAAAAATATATAGAAATAGGCCTAGAAGAAGGAGCTAAAAGAATAGTAGGTGAAGATCCAAAAGATCCCCAAAAAGGATACTATATACTTCCTACAGTATTTACAGATGTAGACAATAGCATGAAAATAGCCCAAGAAGAAATATTTGGACCAGTCCTAACTATTATAGCTTACGACACAGAAGAAGACGCTATAGAGATAGCAAATGATACAGAATACGGCCTAGCAGCAGCTGTATTTGGACCTAAAGAAGAGGCAAACAAAGTAGCAACAAAAATAGACGCAGGTGCAATAAGTGTCAACGAAGGCGAATGGGATATGAACGCTCCATTCGGAGGATATAAAAAGTCAGGTATAGGAAGAGAAGGCGCAGTAGAAGGCTTCGAAGAATTTTTAGAAACTAAGACTATATATAACTAAAAAAATAAAGATAAGAAAATATAAGTAAATAAATAAGAACAAAAGGGTGGAGATTAAAATCTTCACCCTTATTCATTTAGCCACTAAATAATCCAAATATGGTATTTAATAGAAAAAACTAAGAATCCTTTATGTCAATATGGAACAAAAACTGAACAAAAACTTAAAAATACCATAAATTTCCCATATTTACCTTGATATATATAGTTTTTCCTGAATTATTCACAATAATTTAATAATGTATCTCAATAGCTCATAGCTACTAA
>NZ_JBQDAA010000052.1:0-12558 GCF_052089545.1 Tissierella sp.
TTTTTCTTATATATGACTTCTTTCAAAATTTTGTCTTCAATACCATTTTTATATTTAACCGTTTGGAATAATCCATCCTTGTCTGTATGTAGATTATGAGTTACGTAAAATCCAGATTTAGATTTTTGTTTTAATTGGAAATTTTTATTCCCAATCGCTGCTTCTACTGTGGCTCCAATAAGATCTACGCCATGTATCATTTTCAGAAAATCCGGAATCATATTACCACCATTACGAGGACCCATTTCAATCAAAAATACACGTTCTTTACTATCAATCATAGCTTCCACGTTAAAGCCTCCAAACTCAATGTGAAGCAAGTTTACAACTCTTTGAATTTCTCTTTTAACTTGCTTGACTCGGTCTTCGCTAATTAACAGTGGGTAACTTTTGCCGACAGGTACAAGAGCATTTACTTTAGGATCCCTGTGACAATTCAAAAAACCCCAGTAGACGACCTCGCCATTTAATACAAAACAATCCCCACCAACCATGTACTCATGATCTTGTTCTATAAACTCTTCAACAATAATATTTTTCCCTCGTGAATTATCTAAAGCTATTTTATAGGCTTCTTCAAAATCTTCTACCTTTTCAACCTTACTTACACCTTTGCTTCCTGATGAATCAATAGGTTTAACCATTACTGGAAAAGTAAATTGATTTATTTCTTCCTTGGCACTTTCAATGGATGAAAATCCTTTGGCCTTTGGACAATTAAAGTTATTCTCTCTTAAGAATTCTCTAAATTTATCCTTAAAAGCTAGTATTTCAACTGATTTATATGGATTTGTTGGAAGTCCTAATTTTTCAGCGACATAGGCTGCCGTTGGAGCTGCTGGATCAGAGGCATACGCTACTACTCCATCTACTTTTTCGTTTTTTGCGACTTCTAGTATTGCACCTTTATCTGTTGTACTTACACAATAGAATTTTTTAGCATAGTTCTGACCTGGGTTATCTGCTAAATAATCGCATAATACGGTATAGTATCCTTGCTCATTTGCATATTCTATTGCAGGGATCTGTTGAGTTGAACCACCTAATAGTAATATTTTCTTCAATTTGAGACCCCCTTTCTTGATTTTACGAGTTGTTTGATAGTGGTTATCAAATACCCAAAACTCTCAATTTTAAATATCCTTGCCAAGCCAATATATGTAACAAACCCAACTCCGACTTGCGTCACAAGTATCTGCCAAGCTGGAATGTTCAAAAAATTTACTGAATAAACTAATGCTCCCATAACTAATGAAATCATTAACGAGGGCACAATATCTATCCACTGTTCCTTGTAGCTATAATCCAGTAGCTGTTTATTTGGATAAGCATTTATAAAAGTTGAAATAACACCACTTAAAACTTGTCCTAAGGCTATGGCATAAACTCCAAAAGACAAACTAATTCCTAAGATTATTAAACCCATTATTTTTTTAATAACTTCAAGTTTTAAGAAAATATCACTTCTACCCATTGCATTTATAGCTTGCAAATTTGCTGTATGAATAGGCCAGAAAGAAAATGAAATACAAAAAATTTGTAAAAACGGTACTGCTGGTAACCATTTTTCGGTTAATATTATTTTAACTAATGGCTCTGCCACAACTGCCATACCAACCATCATAGGAAATATGAGAAATGAACTCGTTACGATAGCTCTTCTCATCATTTCTTTAACTCTTTTCCTATTATCTTGATGAGCTGACAACGCCGGTAGCATGACTGATTGAATAGATCCATTGATGTTCGTTACTATTACTTGTGGAAATTGTTGTCCTCTATTATAGAACCCTAGCATTGCCGGAGTGTACATTCTACCAATTATAAGCGTCCTTAACTCTCTGTAGAGTGTATCAATTAGTGCTGAAGCTAGTAGCTTAGACCCGTATGAAAAAAGATTTTTTACTCTTTTAAGTGAGAATAGTAGATGGGGTCTCCACTTTATGGTAAACCATAGTATAATAGCGATCATCAGTTGATTTGTTAATTGCTGCGCTACTAGTGCCCATACTCCCCAACCTTGGTATGCAGCAATTATACCTACAATTCCTGATATAATGACTGCTCCTAAGCTACTTATGAAAAGTCTTTTGAATAACATATTTCGTGCTACAAATGCATTTTGAATAGAATTAAATGCTCCTATAAATAATGTTATTGACAGCACTCTAATCACAGGAACTAACAAAGGTTGTGTGTAGAAGCTGGCTATAAAAGGTGCAGAAAAATATATTATTATATAAAGAATCCCTGCAACACCTAAACTTAAATATAGAACAGATGAAAAATCAACTTCGTCAGCATCTTTCTTCTGTATAAGTGCAGTATTAAATCCACTTTGTACAAAGACCCCGGCTAAAGATATAAATACCATCACAAGCGCTATAATTCCATACTGCTCTGGCATAAGTAAGCGAGCTAAAACTATTGAAACTATGAATTGTATGCCTTGAGTACCAGTTCTCTCTAAGAGTTTCCATAATAAAGCGGATATAACCAAACTTTTATTTAAGTTTTGCATAATGAATTTTCCTTAAGAGTTTTTTAGTAATCGCATAGTACCTAGGATACTTGCATCTAAGATATATGGTAATTCGCTTAGACAATTTCATATCATTATAGTATTTTTCCAGTTCCCCATTTTTTATTTTATCGAATTCTCCTCTAATACAAAGAAGATTTAGCTTTCTACGATTATTCATCTCATCGATTTGACCATCAAACATATAGTTGGTGTATTTGTTCAATTCGAGCATCACATTATTCATTAAATTATAATGCTGCTGTGCATTAAATATATTTGAACTAACTCTTTGAGTCCATGATCCGCCTACACCAACTCTATATGCTGACATAATTCTATCGATATAGTACACTTTTCCTTTTAAAGATAGATATATTACTAAAGGGTAATCCCCTACTGGCGAAATATTATAAAATTTAGGCAATACTTTTATATGCTCTGTTTTAAAAAGCATTGAATTTGTAGGAAACATATCCCCACCCCCTAGAATTAATTCTTCAGTTTTATACACTTTATTATTTTTAAATGGTCTCACACTATGTACTTTCTTGTTATTCACATCAACCATGTCACCCGAGTGAACGCACAAAGAAAATTCATTGTTTTTCTCCAAAAAATCTACTTGTTGTTGTAGTTTGTGTATATCGATCCAATAATCATCCCCTTCACAAAGTGCAATATATTTACCACCAGCTCTTTCCATATTAATTTTTGATACACTTACACCTTTCGAGTATTGATTTTCTTTTTGGTACAATGGTTTTATAATATTTGAATACTTGACTCTATACTCTTCTATTATTTCTGGTGTTTTATCAGTTGAGGCATCATCATGGATTAAAATCTCATATCTATATGAAGTCTCTTGCATTAAGAAACTCTCAATAGCGTCAGCTATAAAATTTTCATGATTATATGTTAAACAGCATATGCTTATATCAATATTTTCCATTTTATCGTCTCCATTCCTCCTACTTAAATACCAATCCCAAAATTGTTTTATAAGGATATGTGCCGTGCGATCCAGTAAAAATATACAAATAATACCAATAAATTAGCAAATAAATAACAATTAAAACACTAGCAAAATAATGTTTTGTTTTATTAAGATATTTGACATAGTAGCCTACTAATAAAATTAATACTACCTCAAAATTTAAGGAAATCCTATTTAAATATTCAGCACCTATTAGTCCACTTAATTTCATTATTAAGCTAATCACATATAATGAATAAACAAAACTATATCTTCTATCATATTTTTTAATGAATCTATATAACATTATTCCTATTAAAATAAACGGAGCGTGTCTAATTAAATAGTTGAACGTAAAATCACCTGAATCATTTTGAAGATAAACAAGATAGTAGTTAAATTGAGGAATTTTTTCTAATACTGGTTTAATTAATTTGTCAATACTAATAACACTTACTACTGAAACAAAATAAATAATCATTCTAGGTATCTGTTTATTTAGTTGCCCATGAATGACATATGCAGGGATTAAAATTAATGCTGAGTTGTGAAATCCCGAGGCTAGAATAATAATCATAATAAATTTCCAAAACTTTCGTTCTTGAATATATTTAACACTAAATAAACATATAGCCATCGCCACACTATGCCGTACCATATTGAATGACATCTGATAAAACAACAACATATACGCTAGCATTCCAATGCCAATACTAATTGAATTAGAATATTCTTTTAAAGATAAATACAAAAATGAAAACATAATTATTGCTATTATAAAAAACAATAGTTCTAGAGAACCACCTAAGCGCCCCACTAAAATATTGAGTAAAACATAAGCCCATTCGAATCTACCTTCAAAACCAATTATTTGAAGTCTATTAAATGCAGATGCGTAATTAAAGTAATCTGTTCCAATCCCATATCTTACAGCATATAAAAATGAAGGTACTATAATCGCGACTAAAAAACTCAATTTTCTTATCGTTTTATTCCTTAACTTGACAGATAATTCACTAAAAATCGCAGTTAAAACCGCAACAACTAGATATATACTCATTAAAACCTCTCCATCTTAAAAATTTAATTACCTGTTAAATTGCTTAGATCAATCCATTCCCCCATAGCATTATTTAGTGACTCAGGTTTAATTTTCTCATAGCCCGATCCATGATGAAACGTTAATTCTCCAAAATATATTGATTCTTCGATGGAGTATAAATCAACTCTCACATGAGGAATTCCGGCTGATAACTTCTTTGAAATCTCTAACATTTCATCAAGCTTTACTGGCTTCTTAATTATTGTATCAGGGTTTGTTGGATATTTAATTGAGGCTTCAATATAATCCCAATTAATGTCATATATATTTCTTTGGTGATGTTCAAATCTATTGAAATCGACTTGTATTAATTTGGGTTCCCCATTGAAACAAAATATTTTATAATCTTTTAATTCAACATTTGATTCATCAACCATATATTTTTCACAGACTATACGAGGTTTTACATTTTTATAAGGCCACTCCCTACCATACCAAAACCAGTTACTTGACAGCCATCTATTTAACATTATTTTAGCTGCTTCTATGTCTAGATCGGCTTTATTTTTACATATAATGTTTGATGATGAACCGTGTGTACACTTTAACACAAAACTATCTGGTAAACTTATCCAGTCTATTTGTTCAACACTATCATAAACCCCTATCAAAGGAATTAAATACTCATCTCCAATTGTATCTTTAATATATTTTCTAACTTCATACTTATCAACGTAGTTTACATACTCTGGTTTTCTATCATTTAATTTTAACCACTGAATCTTCTCATTAAAATTTTTAGGACCTTTGAGGTTTAATTTCTTGTTAAAATGATGCCTATATTGCAGTTTAAGATATAACTTATCAGGTATAATTTTTTTAAAGTTGTAGATTACTTTATTTAGTAAAATCATTTTAACTCTCACCTTTCAAGTAGTTCTTTATAATTTTCATAAGAAACCTCAGCTAATTTATTCCAGTTGTAGTGTTCAGATAATTTTAAAGCATTTTGGCTTTTTTTATGTAAATTATATTTATCGAGTAATAGCTCTTTTAAAGCTCTTTGAATACTATCAACTGAAATATCGGCAGTCCATCCCGCATCTGATCTAATAATCTCTTCTGACATATTAGCCCCACTTGTTATAAGTGATGGGAGACCATAACTTAAAGCTTCTATCAATCCCATCGGATGACCTTCAAACCGTGAAGTTAGAATAAAAAAATCACTTTCTAATAATTTTTCAGCCTTTTCATCATCAAAAATTGCATCCTTTACTACAACTATATCTTGAAGATCATAATCTTTTATAATCTCTTTAAGTTTACTTTTTGAGCCATTAATTTCCGGTCCGAAAATTGTAAAGTGACAATGATTTCTTGCTAAATCGTTCCTTATTTTCCCACAAGCTTCTAGAAATAAATCTAACCCTTTCTGATAAATATCTAATCTTCCAATAAAAATCCCTTCTAATTTCTCAGAGTTAAAAGTACTTTTTGTGATGCTTTTCAAATCTATACCATTTGGAATAACAAAATTATTTCTATTCCATTTGTCACCTGAGTCACGATACTCTTTTTCAGTAAGATACTGAATCCCAATAGCATTTTTTATAAATCTATTAAAAAATAGAGTATTTCCAATAATTTTTTTTATTGCCTTTGATTTCTGTCCTGCATCTGTCAAAGAACTTCTTGGTATGATAATATAAGGAATTCCATTCTTTCTACAGCTAGACGCAACCTTTAAAAATGGTTTAAAGTATAAGCTTTCAAAAATCACTAGATCTGGCTTGTTAAATGGCCTTGGAAGATCTGTGATTTTTAATGATGGATACTCATCAGTACAGTGGCAGACAATATCACCAGCAGTCTTACCAATTATGAAATCATTAACGTTATACCAAAAAACATTATCAATTTTAGATTGTGCTTCAATTTGTTTTGGTACACTTGTGTTGGGCCCTGCCCATTTGTTCTTAGAGAGTCTTGTTACATATACAATGTTCAAATTATCACCTCTTTATAATCAAATCATCAGTATGCTTTAGATAAACTTATCAATTTTTATCCAATCACCCATTTTTTTCTCTAAATCATACGGTTGAATACTTTGATAACCTGATGCATGATAGAATGTCAATTCACCAAAATAGAATTTATCATCAAAATAGTAAAAATCAACACGGACTGCCGGAAAATCAGAAGACAATTTTTCAGCAATTTCTACCATTTCCTGTAATTTTGAAGGCTTTTCAATTGTTTCATCCAACCTATTTGGATATTCAATAATACCATCTATCAATTGCCAATTTTTATCATATAAATTCCTATAATAATTAGAATTCTTTACCCCATCTACAACCGACTCTAAATCTACACTTATAAGTTTAACTTCTCCATTAAAACAAAAAAATCTATAATCTTCAGGGGGATTCCCATTTTTAGTTACTAATAATTCTTCGCATATTATCCTATTTTTTACATCTTTATATGCCCATTCTCTGCCGATTGAATAATATTTAAGATTAATCCATTTTCTAAATCTATTTCTTATTTTGTTTATTTCTGTTTTATTCTTATCAAAGCATATATAATTGAAACTAGATCCATTTGTCAGTTTTAAAATAAAACTATTTGGTAAACTATCAAAATCAACTTCTTCAATAGTATTGTAGACTCCGATAACTGGAATTAATATTTCTTCAGCATTATCTATTTTGCTCTTCACGTATTCTCTTACTTCGTATTTATCAACGCATTTATTCAAAATTGACTTTCTGTAATTTAATTTTAACCACTGAATTTTCTCATTATATAATTGGGGACTATCTAAATTCAATTTCCTTCCTGTTCTACTCTTATACTGCCATTTAATATAAGACTCATCAGGTATGATTTTTGAAAGAATATCAGATACTTGAATTGATAGAGCTTTTAATCTAAACGCTAATTCATCATTATTCTTGATTATATTCTTTATCTTTCTTAACTTTGTGTTGTTCACCTGAAATTCCTCCAGAACTTAATTTTTCTACTTAACATTATCTACCTCAATTTAAACACCGTCGCCAATACCCAATACGCAATCAAGTAACTCGACTTAAGCAACGACAAATTCTCAATTTCCCTATAAACTTTCCAGTGATAACCTACAAGACTTTTCTTATTACTAGATATCCCTTCCGTTCTTATACGATGACTTCCAAGCGGCTCTTCAATACCATAGAGATACTTCTCTTTCTTTATTACTTGAAGCCACATAACATAATCATTTCTTTTTTTTATATCAGGAATCTTAAACTTCCCAAGCTTCTCAGCGTTATATATAACTGTCGAATTGCCTGGACAAGTCTTTAGAACTCCATCATAGTCTCTTCTTGGCTGAGCAACTATAGTCCTATTTAAGCACTCACCTTGTTCATCAATCTTTGTGTAACTTGTACATGTAAACCCATAATCGTTCTCTTCCATGAACCCAATTTGCTTTGTTAGCTTCTCCGGAAACCAAACATCATCACTATCAAGAAAGGCCATATATTTACCCGATGCAAGATCAACAGCCTTATTTCTTGCTACTGCTGCACCTGAGTTTTTCTCTAGCTTATGATATTTAATACGATTGTCTTTCATTATGTACTCTTGGACTTCACCAGCTGTATTATCAGTTGAGCAGTCATCTACAACAATTACTTCCCAGTTTTTATATGATTGGTTAATCACTGAGTCAAGAGTAGTTCCTATAAAATCCCCACAATTATAAGCAGGCATTATAATTGATACTAATTCTTCTTTTTTATTCTCCATTACTGCCCACGCTCCAATTCCGTCATTTCAATAGATTCTTTAAATGTTCTTATTCGGTAATTCGCCTTATCGTAGTCACTCATTGACTTCTCATAAACCAAATTGCCGAATACCTTATTCACTATTCCAATCCCAAACATCAATCTCAGTACAGGATTAAATACCTTCGTCATCATTATCTTCTTCCCATGAACCTCAGCTATCGTCTTAACTAACTCACTAGTCTTCACATACTCCTTGTTCTGTGGGAAGTAAAGCCCTGTTTCTTCATGATCAATCATGACCTTTATGAACTCACATAGATTATCTATATGAAGCATACTGCGCTCATTATCGATGTCAGGAAATACTGGTATCTTCTTAGCCATATTTGCAAGTCTTGGATAGTTTCCTTTAGACTCTTTCCCATAAATCATAGGTGGTCTTACCACAACTATTTTGAAGTCATTTGACTCTAAACTCTTGATACCTACCTCTGCCTGTAGCTTGCTATTTCCATAGAAGTTACTCGGCGTCGGAACTGTATTTTTATCTATAACTCTCTTGCTACTGCTACTATCGCCATAGACTATAATGCTGCTCATAAAAATGAACTGCTTTACACCTTCTGCCTTGGCCTTCTCAGCAGTTTCAATCGTTAAATCTCTATTTACTTTATAATAGAGGTCTTCCATCTTAGGATCAGATGAAACATGAGCAATCCCAGCCACATGAAACACAACATCATATTGACTGAAGTCTTTCTCTTTCCATGACCCGTCTTTCATATCAACCGTATCTACTTTGTATTTATCAGGTTCTCTCATGAGCCAATTCTCCAGAGATGTACCTATGTAACTGTTCTTACCAGTGATTAAAATATTTTTGATATTTTTCATTACTTCACTGTCTCCTCAGTCTTAGAATTACTAGAGTTTACTTCAGCTGCTTTACCCTTAACCCCAGTTCCACCTTCAACAACACCATCAGTCCTTAGTACACTTATCACAGTCCCAAAGAAGCATCTGACATCCATCAGAAGGCCAATCTTCTCAGCGTACTCTCCATCAAGTCTTGCTTTAACATCAATCTCAAGTTCATCTCTACCATTAATCTGCGCCCATCCAGTAAGGCCAACCGGCACGTCATTTGCACCATACTTATCTCTTTCTTCAATCAGATCATACTGATTCCAGAGCGCAGGACGAGGGCCGATGATACTCATCTCACCCTTAAAGATATTGATGATTTGTGGCAGCTCGTCCAGAGATGTCCTGCGTAGGAACTTTCCTACCTTAGTAATCCATTGATCCGGATTATCTAAAAGATGTGTTGGTGTGTCCTTAGGAGTATCAATTCTCATGGTGCGAAACTTCAATATATGAAAATGACTCTTATGGATCCCAACTCTCTTCTGTTTAAAGAGAACAGGTCCAGGGGAGTCAACCTTGATTGCTATAATAAGTACTGAGAAAACAGGAGATAATATGATAAGTCCAAGTGTTGAAAGTATAATATCTATTAATCTTTTGATCTTTAAGTAAACCATTTTAGTTCCTCCTGCCCTTTGTAAATGTATATTTAGGTGATTAATACACCTTGTTTTCGTCTCTATATGTAGTGTTTTGATTATTTTCCAGTACTATATCTTGCATAAATATGGCTCTTGATTGAATGAGACTACGTGTAATGCTTCTGTAACATTAGTACATTTGGAAGTTGTGTTGAAACCATTGATATTACAGCGTTACAGCCTCTTTATCCTTTCACCATACTCACGTCGTGCTAATCATCCAATCACTAAATATATAGAACATCATTATCTTCCTTCTCTTTATCATGAATAGAACATTTAACCTTATTATTCACATAGCTAATTTCACCATTTTCAGGACAGATCTTAATATCCTGTTCTATTAAATATTTAGTAAACATCGAATCAGTATGATCTATACCTTCATCTACTAAATATAAATGATATGATCTTTCAAATTCTATACTATTTATATTACACACTCTTTCTTTAGCATCATCTCTATATGACAAATAATTGGGCAATAAAATAAGTGATAAAATAAGAATTATTGCAATCACTATTATAACTTCAATTAAAGTAAAACCTTTATTATCATTACTAAAATTTTTCTTGCAATTTATAACCCTCATGGAAGCAATACCCCAACTGTTGAATTTTTAATGCAAAATCTATTACACATAGAAAGACCAAAAAAATAATGCTAATCCCCTTAACATTATTTTGTGTTATTTTATATAAATAACTCTTTTTAGCTCGAATTTCTATGTTTATTGTATAGGACAAACTATGTTTGGTCAAGGTTTTATTGGGTATATATTACAACTTTCATACAACATATTATATTATCATTCGACATAGTTCGACATATAGTCTTCAAATTCATTTCTTTCAAGTGGTTTACTGTAGTAATATCCTTGTACTAGATTACATCCTATGGTCTTAAGATAATTTACTTGAGCTTTTGTTTCTGCTCCTTCTGCTATCACATTTAAATTTAATTTATGAGCTATGTTTGCTATTATATCTGCCATTTCTCCATCATCTTTTTCTGGATAATCTTTTATAAAAGCCCTATCTATTTTTAATTTATCTACATTTAAATTTTTGATATAACTAAGTGATGAAAATCCTGTTCCAAAATCATCTATTGCTATTGTCATTCCTAACTCTTCTAATTCTTTTAACTTTTTGTTTATAGTTATTATATCTTCCATTAATAGATTTTCTGTTATTTCTATTTCTATTTTAGTAGCATCTACTTTATATTTGTTTATATAATATTTGAGTTTAGGTATTAATTCTTTATCATTAAATTGTAATGGAGATATGTTTATTGAAAATCTAAATTCTTCATTTAATTTATGTTTTAAAGCTACATAGTCTTTAAATACTCTTTCTATTATAAAGTAACCTATTTCAATTATTTGACCTGTTCTTTCTGCTATTGGTATAAATATAGCTGGTGAAATCATACCATATTTTTCATTGTTCCATCTTAGAAGGGCTTCTGCTCCTACTATATTTCCTGTGTTTGAATCTATTTGAGGTTGATAATATACATAAAGTTCGTTGTTTTCTATTGCTCTTCTTAAAAGTAAGTTTATTTCCGTTTCTTTTTGTAAATTTTTCTTTAAATATTCATCATAATATACATAATTTATGCTTTTTGTATCTATTGCTTTGTCAAGTGCCATATATGAATTTATTATAAGTTCATCTGGACTTTTGCCATCCTTAGGGAAATTTACTATTCCAGCTTTTATTTCATAAAATATTTCTTTGTTTTCTATATAGAATGATTGATTTGTTTGATGTAAAAAATCATTTAAAAAATCATTCATATCTTTCTTTGATTTAATTGAAGATAAAAATATTACAAATTTAGTGCCATTTGTTTGGGCTATAAAGTCATCTTCAGATACGATTTTCTTTATTCGATTAATTAAAAAATTTATAAATACATGGTCACTTTTAAATTTTAATAATATGCTATTATAGTTTTCTATTGAAAAATTCATAATATAAAAACTTTCTTTATTTTTATTTATATTATTATTTATAAGTTTTACAAGTAAATTTTCATTTGGTAAATTTGTATCCATATTATAATCTTTTAATTTATCAGAATACTCTTGTTCTTTTTTTATTTCTGTTAAATCTGTAAATATACCTACATATTTAAGATTATCTTTTCTAAACTTATCTTTAATTTTAAATATAGAAAGCTTTTTAGGGTAAAGTATTCCATCTTTTCTCTTATCCCAAAGCTCTCCTGTCCAGTAACCCTTTTTGTTTATATTTTGCCACATATCTTTGTAAAATTCTTCTTTATGTTTTCCAGATTTAAAATTACTTACTTTAAGTCCTAATACTTCTGCTTTTTTATATCCTGTTATCTTTTCATATGCATTATTAACATATGTTATTTCAGTATCTTTATTAGTTATAACTACTGCATCATTGGTATTGCTTGCTATACTTTCTGTAAGATTTAATTGTTCTTTATCTTTTCTTAAAAAATAGTGTGTAATAACTATTATAAATAAAAGTATGCTTGTCCCTGATAACATTAGAAAGTCTCTATATTTAAAGTTAAATATAATATTATCTTGTACTAATGCTAAATCATTTAAATTAAATTTCGGTAGATGTCAATATAGTTGACGCATTAATTTTAAATTAATTAATTATTT
>NZ_JBQDAA010000053.1:0-12545 GCF_052089545.1 Tissierella sp.
AATGTAAATAAACGTAGTAAATATGCGAGTTGTAGAGTTCTGCAACGAGCTATTAGTATAGATGAAAAGGAGGAAAAAGAATTGGATTATAAATTAATAGCCATAGATATGGATGGTACATTATTAAATAGTCAAAATACAATAAATAAAAGAACTAGAGATGCAATTTTAAGGGCTGGAGATAAGGGTGTATATGTAGTTTTAGCAACAGGAAGACTTATGACTTCTGCAATAAATTATTCTTCTAAAATAAATCTAAAAAGGCCTATCATATCAAGTAATGGAGCAGTAATAATAGATGAAAATAAAAATATAATTTTTGAAAAACATATTGATCCAGGTCGAATAGAAAATATAGCCCATATTGCGGATAAAAATGACGTATACTATCATTTTTATGGAAAAGATAGTTTTTATTCAAATAAATATGTAGAAGATATAATAAAGTTCTATAATCCAGCAGATAGTCTAGAAGAAGAAAAAATAAAGTTTAATTTATATAATCATATTGAAGATATATTAAAAAAAGATATAGATATATATAAATTCATTTTTATTGATGAAGATAGAAAAAAACTATATAAATTAAGAGAAGAACTGAAAGAAGTAGAAGATATAAATATATGTAGCTCATGGAGCAACAATGTTGAGATCATGGAAAAAGATGTGTCTAAAGGAAATAGCTTGAAATATCTTTGTGAAAAATTAAATATACATAGAAATGAGATAATAGCAGTAGGAGATAATGAAAATGATTTATCAATGTTGAATTTTGCGGGTCTTGGAGTTTCTATGGGCAATGCAAAAGAAAATGTAAAATCTGTTGCAGATATAATTACATCTACAAATGATGAAGATGGTGTAGCAGAAATAATAGAAAAATATATATTATAGAGGTAAAGAATATGTCATTAAATATAGTACTTGTAGAACCACAAATACCACATAATACTGGAAGTATAGCGCGAACATGCGCTCTTACAAATACAAAGCTTCATTTAGTAAGACCGCTTGGATTTTCAGTAGAAGATAAATATTTAAAAAGAGCAGGACTTGACTATTGGCACTTAATAGATATTAATTATTATGATAGTTTTGAAGAAGTTTTTTTAAGATATCCTAATAATGACTTTTATTTTGCCACTACTAAAACAGAAAACTTGTATACAGATTTTAAATACAAAGATGAATCCTTTTTTGTCTTTGGAAAAGAAACTAAAGGTTTAAGTGAAGATATATTAGAAAAGAACTGGGAAACTACGATTAAAATCCCAATGATAGATAGTATAAAAAGATCTTTTAACTTATCAAACTCAGCTAATGTAATCTTATTCGAAGGTCTAAGACAGTTAGAATTTTTGGGTTTAAGATAATGATAGATTATAAACTTGTTATGGGAGGAATAAAATGGATATTGCATTACCAGTATTAGGAGGATTAGGTTTATTTCTATATGGTATGAATGTAATGGGAACAGGCCTTCAAAAAGCTGCTGGAACAAAACTGAAAAGAATAATAGGTATTTTAACACAAAATAGATTTTTAGGTATACTTATTGGTATAGCTGTTACTACAATAATTCAAAGTAGTAGTGCTACAACTGTTATGGTTGTAGGATTTGTAAACGCAGGTATTATGTCCTTAGTTCAAGCTACTGCCGTTATAATGGGAGCAAACATTGGTACAACTGTTACAGCTCAGGTAATTGCCTTTAATTTAACAGATTATGCACCCTTAGCTGTTGTAGTAGGAGTAATACTTTTGCTTTTTACATCTAAGAAAAAAACAAAGGAATTAGGGGAAATCTTAATTGGTATAGGAATTCTTTTTATAGGAATGGATATGATGGGAAGCGGTTTATCTCCATTGTCCCAATTACCAATATTTTCTAGGGTTATGGCTGGACTAGACAATCCATTTTTAGGTCTTTTAGTAGGGGCAATACTTACTACTGTACTTCAAAGTAGTAGTGCCGCAACTGGACTATTGCAAGCACTTGCAAGTCAAGGACTGATAAATATGGGGGTAATATTTCCAATATTACTTGGGGAAAATATAGGTACAACCACAACAGCTCTTTTATCTAGTATTGGAGCAAATAAGACTGCTAAAAGAGCAGCTCTTATCCATCTTATATTTAACTTAGTGGGTACTGTTATATTTATATTAATACTTAGATATCCCTTAGAATATGTAGTAAAACTCTTATCACCAGATAATTTGTCTAGACAAATAGCAAATACGCATTCATTTTTTAATATATTAAACGTAATGATACAATTCCCATTTGCTATATATTTAGTTAAGGTTGTGGAAAAGTTAGTTCCTGGTGAAGAAGTAAAAGAAAAACCAGCTACAATTTATCTAGATGAAAGAATTATAGAAACACCATCTATAGCTATAGGACAAACAAACAAAGAAATACTTAGGATGGGGAATCTTGTATTAGAAAACTTACAATTATCACATGAAGCTTTAGTAAAAGGGAAATATGAAAAAATAGAAAAAATATTACAAACAGAAATCCTTATAAATAAATTGGAAAGACAAATTACAGAATATCTTGTAAATCTTTCTAACGCTCCTATTTCAAACAAGGAACATGAAGAGGTAAACAATTTACTTTATACAATAAATGATATGGAAAGAATAGGAGACCATGTTGAAAATATGGCAGAACTAGCACTTTATATGGAAGAACATAGCATAATATTTAGTGTAGAGGCAGTTGAAGGTTTAAATGAAATGTATGAAAAATGTGAAAAAATAGTAGCAAAAACATTAGAAAGCTTTGAGTTTTCAAATGAGACTTTAGCTAGAGAGATTTTAGTTCTAGAAGATAAGGTCGATGAAATAGAAGAAAGAAATAGACTAGGACATATTGAAAGATTAAATAAAGGTTTATGTATGACAGAACCAGGAATAATGTTTTTAGATACACTCAGTAATCTTGAAAGGGTAGCAGACCATTCTGTAAATATAGCAATGTATATTTTAGATAACTATAAATAGGGAGTGTTATAATTGATAATTCATGAAATTTTAGAAATGATTATTCCGTATATAACAGGAACTTTGGAATTAATAGGGGTTCTTATAATTGTGATTGCTGGAGTTAGAGCTGTGAAAAATTTTTTATTTAATAGATTTAATTTTAAGGATGATAGAATTGGAGTTAATTTTGCTCAAGCTCTTTCTCTTAGTCTTGAATTTAAATTGGGAGCAGAAATAATAAAAACAGTGGTAATAAGAGATTTAGATGAATTTATTATACTTGCAGCCGTTGCATTACTTAGAGTAATTCTTACAATAGTTCTCCATTGGGAGCTGAAACATGGTACAAAAGATATATGCAATGATGCCGAAGCTACAACAAAAGCTTCATAAAACAATTATAAGTCTTTTATAGATATAAATTGCTTGTAAACTTTCTTTTTAAAGGTTATAATAGATATAGATTAAATTATAGATGTAGATTAAATTTGACAAACTCTGGAAAACAAAATTACCGAAGGAGTAACTTTTGAATAAAAAACAGAGTAAATAGAAAGGGTTCTATTTACTCTGTTTTTTATTTGTGGTTGTTATTATATTCACATAGTTTAAAAAATAAATATAGGGTATAAATATAAGAGTATAAATATTTCAAGAGGAGGGAAATATATGGCATATGATGTAATAATTATAGGGGGAGGACCAGCAGGCCTTAGCGCAGGTCTTTATGCGGCAAGGGCTAGACTTTCTACTTTGATAATAGAAAAAGATGCCTTTGGAGGGCAAATAGTTACTACCGCAGATGTAGAAAACTATCCTGGTTCCATGGTAAATCCTACAGGTCCAGTACTTATTGATAGAATGTTGCAACAAGCAGAAGGGTTTGGAGCCCAAAAGGTTTCTGATAAGATCGTTGAAATTAAGGTTGATGAAAAAATAAAAGTTGTAAAAGGAGAAAAAGATGAATATAAAGCAAAAGCTGTTATAGTAGCTACGGGTGCTGTTCCAAGAACAATAGGAGCCCCTGGTGAAAAAGAGCTAACTGGCAGAGGTATTTCTTATTGCGCTACTTGCGATGCAGCTTTCTTTGAAGAATTAGAAGTTTATGTAGTAGGTGGAGGAGACTCTGCAGTTGAAGAAGCTATTTATCTTACTAAGTTTGCAAGAAAAGTTACTATTATTCACAGAAGGGATGAGCTTAGGGCCGCAAAATCAATTCAAGAAAAGGCATTTAAAAATGAAAAGATTGATTTTATCTGGGATAGCTCGATAACTGAGGTAAAAGGTGAAGGTATATTAGAATCCTTTACACTTAAAAACCTTAAAACAGGAGAAGAAAAAGAAGTTTTCCCCGATGAAGATGATGGTACATTTGGTATATTTGTATTTGTAGGTTATTTACCTGCTACTGGTTTATTTGAAGGTATATTAGATATGGAAAAAAGTTATATAGTTACTGATGATAATATGCATACAAATGTAGAAGGAGTATTTGCTGCTGGAGACAATAGAGTAAAATCCTTAAGACAAGTTGTAACAGCAACTTCAGATGGTGCTATAGCAGCTGTTCAAGCTGAAAAATATATAGAAAACAATTTTGAAAAATAAAAAGGAGGTGTTTTAAATGTTAGAATTAAATAAGGAAAATTTTGAAGAAGAGATTTTAAAATCAGAAGGACTTGTACTTGTTGACTATTGGAGTCCAAGTTGTGAACCTTGTAAAGCTTTAATGCCTCATGTTGAGGAGTTAGAAAAAACACATGGTGAAAATATTAAATTTGCATCATTAGATATCACTAAAGCCAGGAGACTTGCTATAGGACAAAAAGTATTAGGACTTCCTGTTATAGCTATTTACAAAGATGGTGAAAAGATAGATTCTGTAGTTGGAGATGAAGCTACTGAATCATCAATTCAAGCTATGATTAAAAAACATGTTTAATTTATAAAACAAAGTTTTTAACCTTAATAAAGGTTAAGATATATATCTGTTAAAATAAGAGGAGGTGAAATTATGCGTCTAGAATTAGGACAAATTATTATAAAAGATGTCCAATTTGGTGATAGTACCAAAGTAGAAAATAATGTGCTCCATGTAAATAAGCAAGAATTAATAAATCTTATAAAAGAAGATGAGCACTTAGCTACAGTAGACGTTGAAATTGCAAGACCTGGAGAAAGTGTTAGAATTACACCTGTTAAGGATGTGATCGAGCCTAGAGTTAAAGTTGAAGGAAAGGCTGGAGTGTTCCCTGGACTACTTTCTAAAGTGGAAACAGTAGGTGGAGGAAAAACTAATGTATTAAAGGGTTGTGCAGTTGTAACTACAGGTAAAATAGTAGGTTTCCAAGAGGGTATAATTGATATGGTGGGACCTGGTTCAGAATATACACCTTTTTCTAAGCTAAACAATGTAGTGTTAACTTGTCAACCAAAGGAAGAACTAAAACAACATGATCATGAAAGAGCAGTTAGATTTGCAGGATTTAAAGCTGCAGCATATTTAGCTAAGGCTGCCAAAGAATTAACTCCAGAAAAAACTGAAATTTTTGAAACTTTACCACTTGTAGAGGGAATAGAAAAACATTCTGATCTTCCTAAGGTAGCATATATACAAATGCTTCAATCTCAAGGACTTCTTCATGACACTTATGTATATGGAGTAGATGCAAAGCAAATAGTTCCAACAATTCTTTATCCAACAGAATTAATGGATGGAGCTATAGTAAGCGGTAACTGTGTATCAGCTTGTGATAAAAATACAACTTACCATCATTTGAACAATCCAGTTGTACACGATCTTTATGATAAACACGGTAAGGAGCTAAACTTTGTAGGAGTTATAATTACAAATGAAAATGTATACCTTGCTGATAAAGAAAGATCTTCAGACTGGACTGCAAAGCTTGTAGAATTTTTAGGTGTTGATGGTGTAGTAGTATCTCAAGAAGGATTTGGTAACCCAGATACCGACCTTATCATGAACTGCAAAAAAATAGAGGATAAAGGAATAAAAACTGTTATTATAACAGATGAATATGCTGGTAGAGATGGTGCAAGTCAATCACTAGCAGATGCTGATCCTTCTGCAAATGCAGTAGTAACAGGAGGTAATGCAAATGAAGTTATAACCTTACCAAAGATGGATAAGGTTATTGGAACACTAGACTATACTGACATTATAGCTGGAGGTTTTGATGGTAGCTTAAATAAAGATGGAACTATAACTGTAGAAATCCAAGCTATAACAGGAGCTACAAATGAACTAGGTTTTAATAAAATGTCTGCAAAAATGAAATAAAAAATTATATTTTTATATAGAAAGAGGGAGGTTGTAAAATGACAATTTTCAATGAAAACTCAAAAGTAGTTGTAATTGGAGATAGAGATGGTATACCAGGACCAGCAATGGAAGCTTGTATAAATACCACATCAGCTGAAATAGTTTTTTCAGCAACAGAGTGTTTTGTCTGAACGGCTGCAGGAGCTATGGACTTAGAAAATCAAAGAAGGGTAAAAGAAATCGCAGATAAATACGGCGCAGAAAATGTTGTTGTAATTATAGGCGGAGCAGAAGCAGAATCAGCAGGATTAGCAGCTGAGACAGTAACTGCAGGAGACCCTACATTTGCAGGTCCATTAGCAGGAGTCCAGTTAGGACTTAAGGTTTATCACGCAGTAGAACCAGAATTTAAAAAAGAAGTAGATGAAGAAGTTTATGATGATCAAATAGGTATGATGGAAATGGTTCTAGATGTAGATGAAATTATAAAAGAAGTAGGTTCCATGAGAAATGAACATACAAAGTTTTAATTAATAGATATCTTGGAATTTAAGAAAGGAGGGAAATATATGGGTAAACTAAGAGTTGTGCATTATATTAACCAGTTCTTTGCAGGTATTGGAGGAGAAGAAAAGGCAGATATCAAACCTGAAGTTCGAGAAGGAGCAGTAGGACCTGGAATGGCTTTTCAAGGTGGATTTAAAGGAGAAGCTGAGATAGTAGCCACTGTTATATGTGGAGATACTTATTTTGGTGAAAACACTGAAGAAGCTAAAGAAGAAGTTCTAGAGCTAATTAAAAAATATAATCCAGACCTTTTTATAGCAGGACCAGCTTTTAATGCAGGTAGATATGGATTTGCTTGTGGTACTATGGCAGAAGCTGTAGAGAAGGAGTTAAATGTACCTTCTGTTACAGGGATGTATATAGAAAACCCTGGTGCAGATATGTTTAAAAAATCCGTATATATAATTTCTACCAAAGATAGTGCGGTAGGGATGAGAGATGCTGTAGCTAAAATGGTACCTTTAGCCTTAAAACATGCTAAGGGAGAAGAAGTAGGTACAGCTAAAGAAGAAGGATATATGGAAAGAGGAGTAAGGGAAAATTACTTTGCAGACAAAAGGGGTTCTCAAAGAGCAGTGGATATGATAATTAAAAAACTTAAGGGTGAAGAGTTTGAAACTGAATATCCAATGCCTGATTTTGATAGAGTAGAGCCAGCAGATGCTATTAAAGACATGTCTAAAGCTAAAATTGCCCTGGTAACCTCAGGAGGAATTGTACCTAAGGGAAATCCAGATCATATAGAATCTTCTTCAGCTTCTAAATATGGAAGTTATGATATTTCTGATGTTGAAAATTTAGAGGCGCAATATTTTGAAACTGCTCATGGTGGTTATGATCCTACATGTGCAAATGAAGATCCTAATAGGGTATTGCCAGTTGATGTCTTAAGAGCTATGGAGAAAGAAGGAAAAATTGGTGAGCTTTATGGAACTTTCTTTACAACAGTAGGAAATGGAACAGCTGTAGCAAGTGCTAAATCTTATGCAGAAGAATTTAGTAAAAAGTTAAAAGAGGATAAGGTAGATGCTGTTATATTAACTTCTACGTGAGGTACTTGTACACGTTGCGGTGCAACGATGGTAAAAGAAATTGAAAGAACAGGAATCCCTGTTGTTCATATATGTACAGTAGTACCAATATCTTTAACAGTAGGAGCAAATAGAATTGTTCCAGCTATAGCCATACCTCATCCATTAGGAGATCCAAACCTAGATAAAAAAGAAGAAAAAACACTTAGAAAAAAATTAGTTGAAAAGGCTTTAAATGCTTTATCAACTGAAGTGGATGAACAAACAGTTTTTGAAAATTAATAAATTATAACAATAAAAGGATGATGAAAATCATCCTTTTATTAAAAGTGGAGGTGTATTTATGAAATATTCAGTAGTTAAAGGGTCCAGTTATGTTCTTATTCATGCTCCTGATATGCTTATCCATAACGGAACTACTCAAACAACAGAAAAACAAACTAATCCAGATTCAAAATATCTCAAAGATCTTCCAAATCACTTAAGAAGTTTTGATGAAGTTGTAAACTATTTACCAAATCAAGTTTATATTGGTAATCATAAACCTAAAGAATTGAGAGAATATGAACAACCATGGTTTGATAAAAAAATAGATGACGTAAAAAAAGATGGGAAATTTGGTGAAATACTAGCTCAAGAGGAGTTTATAGGACTTGTAAAAATAGTTGATGTATTTGATCTTGTAAAGCTTACAAAAGAATTTACTGAAAGTGTAAGAGTAAAATTAAACAATCATCCTTTAATAAGTGAGGAATTAGTATCAAGACTTAAAGAAGGTACAAATATTGAAGAAGTAGAAAAAATAATATCTGAACAAGGCGGAGAAGCTATATATAATAATGGAGAGCTGATAGGATGTGTAAAAAGAGCACATGATATAGATGTAAATCTAACATCTACAGTTCTATTTGAAAACTTAGTCGCAAAAGCTTCGGCAGTTATAACAGCTTTAAATTTGATAGATAAAAATGATATAAATCCAGAAGAAATAGATTATGTTATTGAATGTTCAGAAGAAGCTTGTGGAGATATGAACCAAAGAGGCGGAGGTAACTTCGCAAAAGCAATTGCAGAGTTTGCAGGCCTTACAAATGCTACAGGATCAGACACTCGAGGATTCTGTGCAGCGCCAGCTCATTCTCTAGTAGTAGCTTCATCTCTTGTGGCCGCAGGAACTTTTAAAAATGTCATGGTAGTTGGTGGAGGTTCTGTTGCTAAACTTGGGATGAATGGTAAAGATCATATTAAAAAAGGAGTACCTGTATTAGAAGATGTATTGGCTGGATTTGCAACACTTGTTAGCCAAGATGATGGAATCAATCCAGTTTTTAGAACTGATATGGTTGGTAGACATACAGTTGGAACGGGTTCATCACCTCAGGCAGTTATAACATCATTAGTTACAGAACCATTAGATAGAAATGACTTAAAAATTACAGACATAGATAAGTATTCAGTAGAGATGCAAAATCCTGATATTACAAAACCAGCTGGAGCTGGAGATGTACCTACTGCAAATTATAAGATGATAGCAGCCCTAGGAGTTAAAAGAGGAGATCTTGAAAGAAGGGATATTCCTAGATTTATAGAAGAACATGGAATGGAAGGATGGGCTCCAACTCAAGGACATATTCCATCAGGAGTTCCTTACTTAGGATTTGCTAGAGATGAAATCTTAGAAGGTAATATAGGAAAAGCTATGTTTGTAGGTAAAGGTAGCCTGTTTTTAGGTAGAATGACAAATTTATTTGATGGTATATCTATAGTATTATCTAAAAATGAAGGTAAAAAGGAAGAAGCTGAAGGTTTGTCAGAAGAAAAGGTAAGAGGTTTAGTAGCTGAAGCTATGAAGGACTTCGCTTCTCATCTCTTAAAGGAATAGGGGTGAAAAAATGTCAGAAGCAAGTGTAAAAACTATGATTGGTAAAGTATTTGCTGATATAGCTGAAGGTATAGAAACTGGTCAATTTGGAAAAAAGACAAGAGTTGGTATTACGACTCTTGGAAGTGAACTAGGTATCCAAAATGTAGTGGAAGGTGCAGAACTTGCTCAAAAGAGAGATTCTTCTTTAGAAGTAGTCTTAATAGGACCCAAAGTTGATTCTACTTTATCTCAAGAAATTGTAGAAAGTGAAGATGAAGTATATAAAAAGATGGAAGAACTTTTAGATGCAGGGAAGCTTGATTCCTGTGTTACAATGCATTATAACTTTCCAATAGGAGTCTCTACAGTAGGTAGAGTCATAACTCCTGGTAAAGGAAAAGAAATGTTTATAGCTACAACCACAGGTACTTCTGCAACGGATAGGGTGGGAGCTATGATTAAAAATGGTATACACGGAATCATAACTGCTAAATCTATGGGAATAGAAAATCCTACACTTGGAATTTTGAATGTAGATGGTGCAAGACAAGTAGAAAAGGCATTTAAAAATTTAGTAGAAAAAGGATACAAGATAAACTTTGTAGAATCTACTAGAGCAGATGGTGGATATGTGATGAGAGGAAATGATCTCATACTAGGTACGCCAGATGTCATGATCACAGATACCCTTACAGGAAATATTCTTATGAAATTATTTTCATCATTTACCACTGGTGGAGTCTATGAATCACAAGGATTTGGATATGGACCAGGGATAGGTGAAAAACAAGATAGAACAGTTCTAATAATCTCTAGAAGTTCAGGAAGTCCAGTTATAGCAAATGCTATATCCTATGGGGGAGACCTTGCTCGTGGAAGTATAAAAGAAATATCTAAAGAAGAATATAAACGAGCAAAGGATGCAGGATTAAAAGATATAATAAAAACATTTACAAAGGATACAAAAGATAGCATAGACACAGATGAGGAAATAAAAGCCCCACTAAAAGAAACTGTAACAGAAACTATTGGTGGCATTGATATAATGGAACTAGATGATGCAGTGAGCACCCTTTGGAAAAAAGGAATATATGCAGAGTCAGGTATGGGCTGTACAGGGCCTGTAGTTATGGTAAATGAAGCTAGACTTTGTGATGCTATAAAAGCATTAACTGATGGAGGCTATGCTGTAGAGGATAACAATATGTGTTAAACACTCCAACCTTTGGAGTGTTTTTTTATTTGGCAATAAATGATTTTGTACTTTCATAAAATTTTGATATAATGTATTAAAGAAGGAGAATGCAAAATGAAGTTGGGATATAATTTAACATTAAAGCAAACTCAAACATTGTCAATGACACCGGAACTGCAACAGGCCATAATGTTACTTCAATTAAACAGTTTAGAATTAAATGAATATATAAGAGATGAAATAGAGAAAAACCCACTTCTAGAAATAGAAAAAAGTAAAGAAGACAAAGAAGACATAGAAAAGACTAGAGAAAATGAAGAAGATATAGATTGGAAAGAATATATAGAAAAATATGATGATATAAGTTATAAACCGCAAACAGATAAGAATAAAGAAGCTGTAAAATATGAAAATTTTGTTACTTATACAAAATCCTTAAGAGAGCATCTTTTAGAACAACTAGGTTTGTTAGATTTAGAAAAAAAATTAAAATATGTATGTGAGTATATAATTCAAAATCTAGATAAAAATGGGTATTTAAAAATTAAGCTAGAAGAGTTATCTTTATTATCAAATGTAAACGATGAAATGATAGAAAAATCTTTAAAAACAGTACAAAGTTTAGAACCTAAAGGTGTAGGAGCTTCTGATTTAAAAGAATGTTTACTTCTTCAATTAGAAGATAAAGAAAAGAATAATTTAGCAGTAGAAATAATAGAAAACCACTTAGAGGATTTAGGACTAAATAAATTAAATAAAATATCTAAAAAATTAAAGGTAGATATAAATAAGGTGCAACAGTCTATTGATTATATAAAGACATTGGAACCTAAACCTGGTCGAGCTTTTAGTGATGAAAGTTTAGAAAATCTAGCATATATTACTCCAGATGCGAATATTGAATATATAGATGGAGAATATAAAGTAAGTGTAAATGAATCTTCAGGACCTAGGTTAAACATAAATAAATTTTATAAAAATTTGATAAGTAAAAGTTCAGATGAAAGTGCTAAAACATTTTTAACTGAAAAATTGAACTCTGCTAGCTGGATAATAAAAAGTATTGAACAAAGGAGAAATACTATTAAACGTGTAGTTGAGGCAATACTTGAATATCAAAAGGACTTTTTTGAAAATGGGGAAAAAGCTTTAAAACCTTTAACTTTAAAGATGATAGCAGAAGATATAGATATGCATGAATCAACTGTATCAAGAACTACAAATGGGAAATATGTACAAACTCCAAGGGGAGTATTTGAATTAAAATACTTTTTTACTGTAGGTGTAAATACAATAAGTGGTGATGTATCTTCAACTAGTATTAAATCTATGATAGAAGATATAATAGAGGGTGAAGATTTAAATAAGCCTTATAGTGATCAAAAAATATCTGATATATTGAAAGAAAAAGGATGTTCCATATCAAGAAGGACAGTAGCTAAGTATAGAGATGAACTTGAAATACCCTCTTCAACTATGAGGAAAAGGTTTGACTAAGAAGAAAAATATATAATATATATAAATACTATTGAAATAAATCTTTTTTAAGCTTATAACTTGAGTTTTGCAGTAAAATCAAAGAATAAAGGCCCTTATGCATTGTAAATACAA
>NZ_JBQDAA010000054.1:0-4608 GCF_052089545.1 Tissierella sp.
ATAATGTTAGATCGTTAAAAATTAAGTTTTTTAAAGGGGAGAGAGAATTGTCAAAGATTAAAGATAATTTAATAGTAATACTTATATTAGCAGTTATTCTCGGTATGGGTATAGGACTAGTAGTAAATGAAAATATCATTGAAATTATTATGACTTTAAAACATGTTATAGGGCAATTTATATTTTTCTGTGTTCCATTAATAATAATAGGATTTATTACTCCTTCTATTACTGGATTAAAATCAGATGCTAGTAAGATGCTTGGATCTGTTTTAGTGATTGCCTATGCATCTTCTGTTGGAGCAGCTATATTCTCAGCAATTGCTGGATATATAATTATACCAGGGCTTAATATAGTTACAGATCCAGCAGGGCTAAAGGAACTTCCAGAGTTATTGTTACAGCTTGACATACCTCAAATTATGCCTGTTATGTCAGCTTTAGTATTTTCTGTTGTTATGGGCCTTGCTATTATTTGGACAAAATCAAAAGCTATAGAAAACATATTTCAGGAATTTAACAATATTATGATGGCAGTTGTTAAAAAGATGATAATACCTATATTACCACTATTTATTGCTACTACTTTTGCAGGTCTTGCTTATGAAGGTGGAATAACTAAACAACTACCTGTATTTATAAGCGTTATACTTATAGCTTTGGTGGGACACTTTATATGGCTAGGGATACTTTATATGATTGCTGGTGCGATCTCAAAAGAAAATCCAAAAGAAGTATTTAAGTATTATGGGCCAGCATATTTAACAGCTATAGGAACTATGTCTTCAGCAGCTACATTACCAGTTGCCTTAGATTGTGCAAAAAAATCACCTGTTTTAGAAGAAGAAATAATAGATTTTGGTATTCCTATTTGTTCTACAATACATCTTTGTGGATCTGTTATAACAGAAGTATTTTTTGTAATGACAGTATCTCAAGTTCTTTATGGAACACTTCCATCTGTATTAAATATGATTATATTTGTTGTTCTTTTAGGTGTTTTTGCAATAGGAGCACCAGGGGTACCTGGAGGGACTGTTATGGCATCTCTTGGATTAATAACTGGAGTATTGGGTTTTGATGCTTCTGGGGTTGCTTTAATGCTTACTATATTTGCTCTTCAAGATAGTTTTGGAACAGCTTGTAATATAGTGGGAGACGGTGCTATAACACTTATGTTAACAGGAATGTATGGAAAAGAAAAATCAAAAGCTTAAACCTTTAAAATTATAATGGTGTAAAAATAAAATATTCAAAATTATAAAATACTTCCAAAGTAGATAATCTAATTAATTTTAAATTAGAAATTTTACTTGGAAGTATTTTTATAATTATAGCAAAGTAATATATTATAAATCTTTTAAAATCCCTAAATTTGCACATTCTTAGGATATGTCCTATAATATAGAAGGTATAAGAAAAAAACTTGTATCTAGGAATGCTTTGTCAGGGATTCTTAGTTGGACCTTCTTAGCTTGTTTTAATAAATGAATTGGCATTAGCTTCTAAAGAATTTACTATAGGAAGTGAATTCTTATTAGTGAGTATATCAAAAGGTCTAAAAGGGAAGCTGAAGTAGTATAATTATATGAAGGGATAGTGTTAAGATGAATGTAGTATTTATAGTGTTAAATGAAACAGATTATTTAGATGATATATTGGATAGTTTTGTTGAAATAGGTGTAAAAGGAGCTACTATAGTTGATAGTCAAGGTATGGGATCTGCTATGACAAATAGTGGAAGGGGTAAAGATCCATTTTTTGGGGGAATAAGAACTTTTATAGAAAATGCTAGACCTTATAATAAAACTATATTTACAGTTATAGATGACAAGGATTTACTAGATAAGACTGTTGAAACTGTGAAAGAAATCTTAGGTAATATAAACGATCCAGGAGTAGGTATGGTATTTACAATGCCAGTTGGAAATGTTTATGGTATATAAATATGGAGATAGATAAAATCTAAAATAAAACTTTTATCTTAGATAAACCAATCTTTTTAAAGCTCTATATTTGAACATTAATGTAAAGTGTCTTATAATGAGTAGGATAGAAATTTATTATTATGTGGAGGAATGATCTTTTTGGATTTGATATTTAAATTAAGTGTTATTGTTTTTATAGGACTTGCTGGTGCCCGGCTTGCAAATTACCTAAAATTACCAAATATTTCAGGATATGTAATAGGGGGTCTCCTTATAGGACCTTCTTTTTTTAATCTTATAAAAACATCAGATATCGATAGTCTTTCCATGTTAAATGAGATTGCACTGGGAGCTATAGCATTTAGCATAGGAAATGAATTCTTATGGGAGGATATGAAAAAAGTTGGGAAAAAGATTATGACAATAACTTTATTCCAATTTATAAGTACTATGGTAGTCGTTTTTTTAGCCATGTTTGTAATATTTAGACAAGAATTTAGTTTTAGTCTTGTAATAGCAAGTATTGCAACTGCAACAGCGCCAGCTGGAATACTTCTTGTTATAAGAGAGCTAAGAGCTAAAGGGCCTTTAGTAAATACTATATTACCAGTAGTTGCCATAGATGATGCACTTGGAATTATGTTATTTGGAATATGTTTATCTGTTGCCAAACTTCTTTCTGGTGTAGGAGAATTTTCTTTAATAAAACTTATATCAGCACCTTTAATTGAGATAGGTGGATCTCTAATTATAGGATTTATACTAGGAGTTGTTTTAAGCTATTTATCAACTCATAGCAGATCAGAAGATATACTGTTATCTATAGTGACAGGCTTTATATTTGCTGGTGTAGGACTTGCAAATATACTTAACTTATCACCACTTCTTACATGTATGATGATGAGCGCAACTCTTGTAAACGTATTACCAAAATCTCAAAGGGTATTTAACTTAGTATCTCATATAACACCACCTATTTATCTAATGTTTTTCACATTAGCAGGTTCTAGTTTAGAACTAGGTGTCTTATCAAGTGTTGGATTTGTAGGAGTAGGATATATATTGGCAAGGGCAGGTGGAAAGCTTTTAGGAGCTAATTTAGGAGCTAAGAAGGTGAAAGCTGAAGATGCAGTAGTTAAATATTTAGGTATGAGTTTACTGCCTATTGGAGGGGTTTCTATAGGTCTTGCCGCTATTGTAAAGTCTGAACTTGGGCAAGTTGGTGCTAGAATGTCTACAATTGTATTGTTTAGTGTGCTTGTATTTGAAATAATAGGACCTATATGTACTAAGATAGCAATAGAAAAATCAGGAGAATCAAATAAAGCAAAAAAAATGCAAGCTAATACCAAATAATCATAAATTATTAAATATTTTATAAAAATACAATAATTCCTTAAAGCTCTATATTTGCACATAATATTTTTTAGGTGTATAATAAATTGATAGATATATATATCAATATTATGTAAGGGATGATTATTTTGGATTTACTTTTTAAACTAAGTATTATAGTTTTTGTAGGACTTGCAGGAGGACATCTTGCAAATTATTTTAAATTACCAAATATTTCGGGATATGTAGTAGGTGGACTATTAATAGGACCGTCAATATTAAATCTTGTAAATACTTCTGATATTAATAGTCTTGCCATGTTAAATGAGATTGCATTAGCTGCTATAGCATTTAGCATAGGAAGTGAATTTTTATGGAAAGACATGAAAAAAGTTGGAAAAAAGATTATGACTATCACTTTATTTCAATTTTCAACAACTATGGTAGTTGTTTTTTTATGTATGTTTTTAGTCTTTAGACAAGAATTTAGTTTTAGCCTTGTAATAGCAAGTATTGCAACTGCAACAGCTCCAGCTGGGATACTACTTGTTATAAGAGAGCTAAAGGCTAAAGGACCATTAGTAAATACCATCTTACCAGTAGTTGCCATAGATGATGCACTTGGAATTATGTTATTTGGAATATGTTTATCTGTTGCCAAACTTCTTGCTGGTGTAGGGAAAATCTCTATAATAGAACTTATATCTGCACCTTTAATAGAAATAGGTGGATCTTTAATTATTGGATTTATATTAGGAATCATTTTAAGTTATTTATCAAAGAAAAGTAAAACAGAAGATATACTTATATCAGTAGTTGTAGGTTTTATATTTGCTGGCGTAGGACTTGCAAATATACTTAACTTATCACCACTACTTACATGTATGATGATGAGTGCAACTCTTGTAAATATATTTCCAAAATCTCAGAGAATATTTAGTTTACTAACATACATGACACCGCCTATTTATCTAATGTTTTTCACACTAGCAGGTGCTAGCTTAGATTTAAGCGTCTTATCAAGTGTTGGACTAATAGGAGTGGGATATATACTTTCAAGAGCAGCAGGAAAAGTATTAGGAGGTTATCTAGGAGCTAAAAAGGTAGGATCAGGTGAAATAATAGAAAAATACTTAGGGATGAGTTTATTGCCTATTGGAGGAGTTTCTATAGGACTTGCTGCTATAGTAATGTCAGAGCTTCCTAAAATAGGTGGAAGAGCATCTACAATTGTATTATTTAGTGTACTTGTATTTGAGATAGTGGGACCTGTATGTACTAAGATAGGTATTGTAAAAGCTGGAGAAGAAAATGGAGATACTAGAATAGCAAAATAAAATTCATA
>NZ_JBQDAA010000054.1:4618-12468 GCF_052089545.1 Tissierella sp.
ATTCATAAGCTTTAAACTTTATGCATATTCTCATAGTAGAAGGTAAAAAAAGGGGAGGATATGTATGTTTAAAGATTTTATGAATGCAAACATGTTGACTACTTTTGGAGGACTTGTAACAGCCGTAATAGTCATAGTACAATTTACAAAACCATTAATAAAAAAACGATTTAAAGATTCAGCTATAAGAGTTTATACATTTACAATTGCTCTAATATTAACTTTAATATTTCATCCACAAGGATTTGGTTTAACTAGTATCATACTAACTATCATTAATTCAATTATGATAACTATTACAAGTCTTGGAGGATATGAAGTTTTATCAGATCCTATGGCTAAAGCTATAAAAAAATAAAACAGATTTTACCAAAAATAATAATTATAAATAAAAATAATATAATACTTAAAGAAAAAGGGGCGAAGCCTCCTTTTTTTATGTCCAAATGGTATAATGTTAAAAAAGGGGGATACTTATGAATAAAAAGGTAGGATTTATAGGATGCGGAAATATGGCTAAAGCAATGATCAGGGGAATAATAGGATCTAAAATAGTAGATAAAAAAGATATAATAGTATCTGCAAATACTAAAGAAACTTTGGATAAAGTAGAAGAGAAATATGGTGTTACTACTACTTTAGAAAATAAAGAAGTTGCTAAAAAATCGGACTATTTAATATTAGCTATAAAACCACATCTTTATGAAATGATATTAAAAGAAATAAGAGATGATATTAAAGAGCAAACTATAGTAATATCTATTGGAGCTGGGATAAGTTTGGACTTTTTAAAAAACAACTTAAAAGATGGAATAAAGTCTATCAAGACTATGCCAAATACTCCAGCCCTTGTAGGCGAAGGTATGACGGCAATATCCTTAGGTGAGCATATATCAGAAGAAAAAACTGAGGATATAATAAATATCTTTAAAAGTTTTGGAAAAGTAGAGATAATAGATGAGAATCTTATGGATGGATTTACTGCTATTTGTGGATCATCTCCAGCATATATATTTGTCCTAATAGAAGCTATGGCAGATGCAGGAGTAAGAGAAGGTATACCAAGACAAAAAGCATATAATATGGCAGCACAGTCTGTTTTAGGTTCTGCAAAGATGGTATTAGAGACTGGAGAGCACCCAGGGAAATTAAAAGACAATGTATGTTCACCAGGAGGTACTACTATAGAGGCGGTTATTAGCTTAGAAGAAAGTGGATTTAGATCTTCTATTATGGAAGCTATGAAGGTATGTACTGATAAAAGTAAATCTATGAAAAAATAATTTAATATGATAATTTTAAAAGTGTAAAAAGTGTACCTTAAGATTCTTAAGATACACTTTTTATTTTAAAAACAGTTGACATGTATAGAATGATGGTGTACTATATAACTAATACATTGAGTCGATTTTGGAGGTGAAAAGTATGGACTTTAAGGATAATTTACCCATATATATTCAAATAATGAATTATATTAAAAGAGAAATAATTACAAAGAATATAAAAGAAGGTGGAAAACTTCCCTCAGTAAGAGAACTTTCAAGTACTTTAACAGTAAATCCTAATACTATCCAAAGAGCATATGCAGAACTTGAAAGAGAAGAGCTCGTTTTTACTCAAAGAGGAATGGGTACATTTGCTACAGAAGATGTTAAAAAAATAGAAAATCTAAAAAGAGAGATGGCTAAAGAGTTAGTTGATAATTTTTTAATAGAAATGCAATCACTTAATTTTACTATAGAAGAGATAAAAAACTTAATAGATTGATAAAGTAAAGGAGGAGTAAGAAATGGAAAATATAGTACAAATAAAAGGAATAACAAAGACTTATAGAAAAAAAAGAGCATTAGATGATTTGAGCTTAGATATTAAAAAGGGTGGAGTAGTAGGAATACTTGGACCAAATGGTAGTGGTAAAACAACAATTATAAAAATACTAACAGGATTATTAAGACCAAGTAAAGGTGAGGTACTAATAGATGGGAAAACTCCAGGAGTATATACAAAATCTATAGTATCATATCTACCAGATAGAAGTTTTTTATATGATTGGATGGATATAAAGGATGCTATAGGGTTTTATAAAGATTTTTATGAGGACTTTGATGAAAAAAAGGCAATAGATTTATTAAAGTTTATGAATTTAGATGAGGATATGAAAATTAAGGAATTATCTAAAGGAATGCACGAAAAGTTAAATTTAAGCTTAGTTTTATCTAGAAATGCTAAGATCTATATAATAGATGAGCCAATAGCAGGAGTAGATCCAGTCGCTAGGGATCAAATCTTAGATGCAATAATTAAAAATTATAATGAGGAAAGTACTATGATAATAACAACTCATCTAGTAAGAGATATGGAAAGTTTATTTGATGATGTAGCCTTTTTAAGAGATGGAAGAATAGAGTTAGTTGGAAATGCTGATGCTTTGAGAGAAGAAAGAAAAATGCAAATAGATGATTTATATAAAGAAATTTTTGGATAAGGGGGAGAAATAGAGATGAAAAAATTTATGAAATATGAAATAAAGGGAACATACAAGTTTATATTTGGAATACTTGCAATAATAATACTAGCATCAAGTATAATTCAGTTTAATATATTTAATGAAATAAAAAGCTTTGAATACAATCAAGTAAATGAATCTATGAATCTTTTAAGATTTATGTTTGTACTATCTATATTTATTATATTTGGGGCTTTTATAACAGCATTTTTCTATATAGTAGGATCCTTTAGAAAAGAGCTATATGAGGACAGGGGATATTTAACATTTACACTTCCTCTTACAGGAAATCAAATTTTAGGCAGTAAGTTATTAGTAGCATTTATGTGGTATATTGTTATGGGACTTGTAACTGTTCTTTATAATATACTCCTTGGTGTAATATTATTTAAAGGGGAACTAGGAGTAATATTTAGAGAAGTTATAGAATTAATAAATGTAGGTTTTATAGCTTCAATTTTTACTGGATTTATATCTGTAATAATAACACTTATAGTAATATATTTTTCAATATCTTTAAGTAAGGTTAGTATAAAAAACAAGAAAATAGGTGGAATGTGGTTTATTATATTTTTAGTATTGATAGGAGTTACATCTTATCTTTCAAGCAAGATAGGAATAGCACTACCATACTTTTTAGATATGAATACATTTAAGTTTATAACTTTAGAAGGTATTCTTGATACTATGAATAATAGCATGATGACTCAAAATATAATGTTAGCAGGTTCTTTGCCAGAGGGAATATTCCCTGGATATATAAATATAGCAAGTTTTATAACCGATATCTTATTTGGAATAGCATTCTTTATGGGAACAGGTTATTTAATAGAAGAAAAGATAGATTTATAAGAAGAAAAATGATTGAGTTTAATATTAAACTCAATCATTTTTTATTTTTCACATAGCTTTTATTATACCACAAGCTATTCTAGTTCCAGAATCACCTGCAGGCTGAGTTCTGAAATCATCAGGATTTTGATGGATTATAACAGATCTATCTATTATATCTTTAACTCTAAATTTATCTGTGAAAAAACTCATTCTAGCATATCCATTATTTGAAAATAATACTGGTAAATCTCCTGCATGATTTCCATGAGGCTGATCATCTGGATTGTAGTGACCTTTAGCAGACGTAAAAGGACTATCAGAGTCTTTTCCTTGACAAAGACCTACCTCATGAACATGGAAACCAAAAGGACTTATAGGTGCATTTTTATCAGTGGCAGGCTGATAAAGAGGAAGACCCCATATTTCTACAAATACTTCAGTTCCTTCTTCTACGGCATAAAAGTATACATTACCACAAAGATGAGGCGCATATTTACTACCCATCATACGAGCGTGAGCTCTATTTATTCTTTTATACATTAAAAAACCTCCTTTTTAATATAATATGATAGAGTAGTTAAATTGCGACAGTTATTTATATTGACACTAATATATATTTATTAGACAATGAAAAGAGAAAATAGTTTAGTTAAAGAAAGTTTTAAAATACAAAAGTGTTTGCATAAAGATGAAAAGAAAACAATAAATATGTAATATAATAAATTTTAGTATATTTGGGAGGTTTAAAATGGATATTATACTTAAAAGAGTAATCATTATATTTTTCGTTTTATTATTACTTTTTATATCTACGATGATATTTAGTGAATATAGAAATATAGAAAAATTGAAAGAAGAAGATAATGATATAAATTTAAAGGCTATAGAACTTAGAAAGGATAGACTAAGAGTTTGGGCTATTAGGCTTTTCTTAAACTTTTTAATCCCTTTATTATTTTTAGTAAGTAATTTATCGCAGAAAATAAATAAATTTGCATCAGAGGGCAAAGGATTGATAATCTCAGGAATATTGTATGGCTTTATATTTTTCGCCCTAATTTTTTTGATTAATTTACCCCTAAATTTTTACTCTTCATATTATATAAATCATAAATACGGTTTATCTAATCAAACTATATGGAGATGGCTCGAGCTAAATATAAAAGGTTTTTTAACTGGAGACTTAATAATAGCTTTATTTCTTTGGGTACCATACTATATAATATCGAGAGAAGCTAGAACATGGTGGATAAGTTTAGGTTTAATAGCAGTTCCTATTATTATATTTATGGTATTTATATCACCAGTAATAATAGATCCTATATTTAATGATTATACATCGATAGAAGATGAAAAGTTAGGTATAGAAATATCAGGACTTTTGGGTAAAGCAGGTATAGAAGATGCAAATATATATAGAGTAGATAAAAGTAAAGATACAAAAACAATGAATGCATATATGACAGGAATATCTAAATCTAAAAGAATAGTCCTTTGGGATACTACAATCGATAATTTAGAAGAAGATGAGGTGTTAAGCATTACGGCCCATGAAATAGGTCACTATATAAAGGGACATATCTGGAAGAGTATACTTTTTTCTATAGCTGGTGTATTTATACTATTATTTTTAGTATATATAAGTAGTAAGTGGATGCTTAGGCATTCTTATGGTAGTTTTGGATTTAGAAATCTATCTAGTTATGCATCTTTACCCTTATTATTACTTATATTAAATTTATATTTATTTTTAGCAAATCCTATATCTAATAATATATCTAGAAAGATGGAAGTAGAGGCCGATGAGGTAGAGATAAGCTTGACGGGTAATAGAGATTCTGCTGTTTCTGCAATGAAAAAACTTTCTAAAACAAATTTAGGGTTAAAAAGAAGATCAAAACTATATGAATGGTTTTATAGTACACATCCTAACTTAGAAGATAGAATAGAATTCTATGAAAAACATCCTATAGATTAATCTATAGGATGTTTTAATAAGTAGATAGGGTTTAAAATAAAATGCAATCCATTAAGGATTACATTTTATTTTGATCATCAACCCATTCTTTAGCTTCATCAACAGAATCTTTTGTTGGAACTGCTACCTTTGAATCAGGAAGTTTACATTCTGTTTTGTAGTAAACATCAGTTGCAGTATCTTCTCTTTTAGGACCTTTATGCTCTTTATAAGTTCCTTCATCTGCTACATCTTTAGGCTCAAAAGGCCCATCTTTATATTTATTATCCTCTGGAACACAAGTCATACCTAGATCATCTTTTTCAACTTTTTTCTTATCAACATTATCTTTTTTCATTTTATCTTCCTCCCTTATTTCTTATATTATTATTGATACCCATTTAAATGGATATAATGCATATATTATATAAAATTTAATTGGCCTCTATAATATTTGGTAGAGGATTATATAAACTTATACCCATATTCTTTTTATATATATCACCATTAGGGTATTTTATAGTAATATTACTTTTTACAGTTGCACCTTTGAGGCCTTTAACTCTTTCTATAAATTGGCCTTTCTTTAAATTTTTATTTTTTATATATTTTTTTCCAGGCTCAATTTCATTGGTGATTGAGTGCTCCCAGACGATCTCAGGAGCTTTTTCTTCTCCATAAAATGCCATATAAAGTTTATTACCTATAAGTTTTGACCAAATAAGTATGTTTCCACTACTTATATTTTTAAATTTAAAATCTTTACTACCATAGTAGACTGTAGCATCTTGCCCATATGGTACATAGTTTATAGGCATGGAATGATTGTATCTTTCTACTATCTCTAAATTTGATAATACTGCTAAATTATATAAAACAGTAGCTATCTTACAAACACCGCCACCTTCAGTCATTACAACCTCACCAGAACTATAAGAAGCACCTTCCTTAAATCCTTTTTCTTTAGTATATGGTCCTATTTCTTTATTTTGAGAAAATACATGACCAGGTTTTACGAGCTTTCCTCTTATCATTGAAGCTGAATGTTTTACATTGAACTCTTCACCTGGCAAGGGATCATTGAGAACTGCTACAAAAGCAGCCATTAAAATAGGAGTATTATAACTTTCTTTTAAATATAAAAATTTACTATTATTTCTCCAGGGAAGTTTAGTAACTTGAGATGAAGTTTCAGGATCGTCATAATCCTTTCCAACTTCATTTAATAAAATTTCTATATTTTCTTTATTATTTATATCCTTATCGTAATATGCATTAGATGTACTAATCCCTATTAAACTGAGGACTAAGATAAGATAAAAAACCTTTTTCATAAAACCATTCCTTTCTGACAATACTTTTCCTATAATTATAATCGTTTATACATATGTAATTTATATGTATATTTAGAAAAGATTATACACTTTAAAAATAAATGAATTACATATATAATGAAAATAGAATTTACAATGAGAGGAATGATTTTTTGTTAGACAAAAATTTACTTAAAGATATAGAGTTCGTAGTAGAACTAGATAAGATGAAGACTATATTAAGACAAACTAGTATTATAGGGCATGAAAGAAGGGAAGATGATGCGCAACATTCTTGGCATATATCTATTATGGCTATGATTCTTTATGAATATAATGATGAAAAAATAGATCTTTTAAAGACTATAAAGATGCTTTTAATTCATGATTTGGTAGAACTTCATGCAGGTGATACATTTTGTTATGATAAAGAAGCTAATAAGGGTAAAAGAGCGAGGGAAGAGGAAGCTATAGAGGAAATATCTAAAAAACTTAGTGGAGATAAGGGAGGAGAAATAAAAGAATTATGGTTTGAATTTGAAGATATGGAAACAGATGAAGCAATCTTTGCAGCAGCTATGGATAGGCTTCAACCAATGCTCAACAACTATAATAATAATGGAGGTACTTGGAAAAAGTTTAATGTATCGAAAGAAGATATTTATAAGAGAATAGAACCTGTTAGAAAATCATCAGAAAAACTTTGGGAATTTGTAGAGTATATGATAGAAGATGCAGAAAATAAAGGGTTTATAAGAAAGAAATAAAGGTTAATAAAAGATATAAAAATACACTTCTAGGGTATAAATTAATTAAGAGAGGTGTTAATTATGAAAATAAATAAAATCTTTATGGGAATATTGATCCTAAGTATTTCTCTTTTTCTAGCAGCCTGTACCCCATCAAATTCACCGGATGATAATGAGAATGATGGTAATAATGAGCTAGAAGAAGAAATAGAAGAAAAGAATGCAGAAATAGAAGAAAAAAATATGGAGATTGAAGAACTTGAAACAAGAGTAGAAGAACTATCAGGACAAATTGAAAATTTAGCAACTAGAACATTTAATGTCTTAGAATCTTTAAAAGAAAAAGATATGGAAAGCTTAAAAGAATATATTCACCCCCAAAAAGGTCTTAGATTTACTCCATATCCATATGTGGATTTAGAGGAAGATATAGTCTTAGAAAAAGATGAAATTGTAGATGCATATAGTTCTTCCCAAACTTATAATTGGGG
>NZ_JBQDAA010000055.1:0-12312 GCF_052089545.1 Tissierella sp.
TGATACATGTTTTCCTGCTATATCTTTATCTCCTTTTAAAAAAAGATACTGGCTAATCCCTTCAAAAAAGCTATAAAACATAATTAGTTCGATAGATATTAAAACAATAGGCCAAATCTTCATTATCAACAAATTTTCAAATCTACCAGCTGAAAACAGATCTATAGCCCCTCCTAAAAATGAAAGTATAATTGCTATTTTAGAAAAGTCACTTGCTCTTTTAAAACCATCAAAACTATATCTCTTATATATATCGTTTATTCCACTAGAGACAATCATAAACCCTACAAATACTGGTAAAATACTTACAGGTCCAATATTTATACGAAAAGTAGCAAGAAATGTTCCCCAAAACAATGTTTTTAATGCTTCTACCATTTAAGTTCACCCCTAGCTCTTAAATACTTTATTATATCTAAAAGATTGAATTCAAAAGGTTGATACCAAATACTACCTATACTTTCATCATGAAAACCTCCGTCTTTATCTTGGAAGTATAGATTTAAAGATACTTTATATGTATTATATTTTTCTATAGGATCATGAATAAATTTCTCCCTATAATTCATAGAGTAACTATCCCCTTTTTTTAGCTGAGTACCTTTTATGGACTTATAATCTCTATCCCCTATAGTTATTTCTAGATTATCTTTTACATTATCTAACAATCTTGAATCCAACTTTTCAACTACAAGATCTTCTTTAATATTTACATTTGAGTACCCTGTATCATCTGAAGAACTACCACTTGCCCCATGCTCTATGAACCTATCCTCATAATAATTCGGTTTTTCATAATATATCATTCTTCCTAAGTCTGCATTTAAACTATCTCCATTATCAAATATTATATTGGCTTTACTAAGTTCTACCCCTTTGAAATCGGTATATGCTAAATCCAAATTAGGTCTAACTAAAAGGTTTTTTATAGTGTACCTCCCATATGTTCCCTCATCATATGTATCAATAAAGAAATTGGGATACTCTCCCTCTAAATTGCTGTCATTGATATATAAGTCCATATCTTGCCCTTCAAATTCAATATCTACAACTCTTCTATCATCATTTATATTTGTGATATATCTTACTGTAAATTCATTTAAATAAGAATTCACTTCTTCATCAGTATAAACAGCCTCTTCTATGTAGTTTTTAAAGAAAACTGGCTTTTCCAATTTTATGCCGCTTGCAATAGTTGTGCTAATTAATATAGATAGTATTATAATAACTAATCCTATCTTGAGTATTCTTTTATTAGTCTTGATTTATATCGCCTCCTTAAGTTTATTATAATATATATATTCATTTTTACAATAAAATAATCTTGAAAGATATGTCAATTCTTTCAAGACTATTTTTATATACTCTATTTAATAAGTTCTAGATCCTTTAATTCTTTTTCTATCTCTTTTAATATATCTGGTTTAGCTTTTGTTAGTGGGAGCCTTAATTCTCCTACATCTACTCCTATAATGTTTAATGCCGCTTTTACAGGAATTGGATTTGATACTATGAACAATGTATTAAATATTCCTAGTAATTTCAAATGTAACTCTGTAGCTTTACCATTCTCTCCCTTTACAAATGAATCTATCATATCCTTCATATCTCTGCCAACAATATGAGAAGATACACTTACTATCCCATATCCACCTACAGCAAGTGCTGGTAGGGTTAAGGAATCATCACCAGAATATACTAAAAAATCTTTATCTACTCTTTTTACCATCTCTGCAAATTGAACTATATTACCGCTAGCTTCTTTTAAAGCCACAATGTTCTTTATTTTTGATAAGCTTTCTACAGTTTCCGGTAATAAATTACAACCCGTCCTTCCAGGTACATTATATAGCATAATTGGTAAGTCCGTACTTTGTGCTACCTCTTTAAAATGTCTATATAGGGAGTCTTGATCTGGTTTATTATAATATGGTGTAACAACTAAAAGCCCATCTACTCCAGCTTCCTTAGCCCCCAAAACATTTTCTATAGTGAGGGTTGTTGAATTGGTACCCACTCCTGCAATTATAGGTATATTTACCTCCTTCTTTATTATTCTATAAAGGTTATTTCTCTCCTCTGCACTAAGTGTTGGTGCCTCGCCTGTAGTTCCCGTTATTACAAGTGCTGTAGTTCCCTCTTATATAAGTTTTCTTGCTAATTCTACAGCTTTCTTATAATCTACTTCTAGATTCTTATCAAAAGGTGTAACCATTGCAGTAATCAGCCTACCCCAATCTTTCATATAAATCCTCCTCTATAATTTACTCCGATTTTATATATTAACTTATGTTTCTTCTTAATTAATAGTTCATAATTAATTAATTTTTTCACCACTTTGTAATGTTTGAATATGATTTAAATATAATATTTATTTTTTTATAAGGAGGTAATTTGTATGCATAAGTACAATGTTGCAGTCGTCGGTGCGTCAGGAGCCGTTGGTGAGAGAATTATAAGCATCTTAGAAGAACGTAACTTTCCAATTAAAAATATTAAATTCTTAGGAAATAGTTCCAAGGGTCAAAAGATAATCTTTAAAGGTAAAAATTATTCTATAGAGTCTATATCAAAAGATTCGTTTAAAGATGTAGAAATTGCTTGGTTTTGTGTAGAGGCAGATATTAGTAAAATTATAGCCCCCCTTGCAATCTCCCAAGGAGCTATAGTAATTGATAATAGCAATGCTTTTAGGATGGACAAAGAAGTCCCTCTAGTTATTCCAGAAGTAAATCCATCCCACTTAGATTCTCATAAGGGAATTATTGCAAATCCCAATTGCTCTACTATACAAATGTTAATGGTTCTAAATCCAATACACGCATCTTATAAGATAAAAAGGGTAGTAGTTTCTACCTATCAATCAGTATCCGGTACAGGAAAATCTGCTATAGATGAATTAAATTTACAATCTAAACAATATAATGAGGGTAAGATTTTAGAGAATTCTATTTATCCTCATCAAATTCTTTTTAATGTCCTACCTCATATAGATGAATTTTTAAATACTGGATATACAAAAGAGGAAATGAAAATGGTTAATGAAACTAAAAAAATACTAGATGATAATATAGAAGTAACCGCAACTGCTGTAAGAGTTCCAGTAGTTACAAGTCATTCGGAAGCAGTAAATATAGAAACTATCTTGCCATTTGACATTAATTATTTAAGAGAAGTATTATCTCAATCACCTGGCATAAAAGTATTAGATAATCCTAATGAAAAAGAATATCCTATGCCTATAAATGCAAGTGGTAGGGACCATATATATGTAGGCCGTATAAGGAAAGATACTACAATTGAGAACGGTATTGATCTTTGGATAGTTGGAGATAATCTAAGAAAGGGTGCAGCCTTAAATGCAGTCCAGATTGGAGAAACTTTAATTTCCAGAAAACTTTTAGGGCGGTGATTATATGGCTATCCTTGTCCAAAAGTTTGGTGGAACATCTTTAAATGATGTAAATGCTCAAAGTCTTCTATTGTCACAAGTAAAAAAATCGAAAGAAGAAGGTCATGATTTGGTAGTTATAGTTTCTGCCATGGGTAGATCAGGAGATCCATATGCAACTGATACCTTGATTAACATGCTTGATACTAGAAATGGACCTCTAAGTCCTAAAACTAAAGATTTAATAATGTCTTGTGGTGAAGTTATATCTTCTTCTCTTATATCTCACCTAATAAATATCCATGGTATGGAGTCCGTTGCTTTAACAGGATTTCAAGCTGGAATTGTAACTGATGATGATTTTAATAATGCTGAAATATTAGATATTGATACTACCAAGATATTAAACCTTTTAGAAGAAGGGAAAATTGTTGTTGTTGCAGGGTTTCAAGGTGCAACGAAGGATATGGAAATAACTACTTTAGGTCGTGGTGGTAGTGATATTTCAGCAGTAACATTAGCTGGTTTTTTAGGTGCTAAAAGAGTTGATATATTTACTGATGTTCCTGGTATTGCTGTTATTGATCCTAAAATCATACCTGGTGCACCATATATAGAAAACATAAGCTATTCCACTATGTACAATTATGCTTCTCATGGAGCAAAGGTAATTCATCCTAAGGCAGTGTTAACTGGAGAAAAATATAATATACCTATTTATATTCGTACAGCATTTTTACACGATAATTATACTATTATTTCGAATGAACAGGAAGAAAACAAAAAAATAATAGGTATAGGGGTAAATATTGAAGATAATTTTGGATGTATTTCGGTATTTTTAGATTCTAATGATGCGAAATTAAAAGAAAAGATAAATGGATGTATCTCATTAAATACTGATTTAAAGTTAGGCTCTAAATGGTTTGATGATTATTTATTAATCCATGTAGATTCTAATAGAGTATTACAACTTACTAAAAAACTATATCAATGTTTTAATATTCATAAACTAGTTTAAAGGGACCTAATTTAAGTCCCTTTTTTTAAGCATTTATAACAATACTGGTTGTATTTGTTTATCCTTTAAAGCCATTTCTACTGTATCTCCAATTAATTCAAAATCACATACCAATGAATTAGATTTTTTAACCCAGTCATCTTGCCCAAACGGAACAAAAAATATATCTTTTTTATTTAATAGGGTAGCTAGATTTCTTAAAGTACTACCTAGGCCATCATTTGTAGCCATTGCAACAACTATAGGCTTAAGATTTCTCACGTGAGCCTTGCATGCCATAGTTACAGATGTGTCTGTTGTGCCATTTGCTATTTTAGCAATAGTATTTCCAGTACAAGGCATTACTACTATAATATCTAAAAATGCTGTTGGTCCAATAGGTTCAGCACCTTCTATAGTATTTACAATAGATTTACCTGTAAGATTCATAAATTTTTCATTCCAATCTTTTGAAAGTCCAAACTTTGTATCAGTTTTATATGCTGTAGCTGACATAATCGGATAAAGATCTGCTCCTTGTTTTACTAAGTCTTCCATTGCTTTATATGTTTTTTCGAATGAACAAAAACTTCCAGTAATAGCTACACCAATTTTGACTCCTTCTAACGACATAATTACAACCCCCATTCTTCAATAATATTATAAATTGTTTCTAACATAAAGTTTGCACTGCTTATAGGCGCAACCTTCCCCGGCAGTCCAAGGGCATGAATAACTTTTATATCCATCTCTTTTGCTGCATGCATATTTACTCCCCCTGGCATAGAAGCTAAATCAACAATCAAAGTTTGCTTATCTATTACCTTGAGTATTCCTTTATCTAAAATCATTTGAGGAATTGTATTAAAAATCAAATCCATATCTTTTAATTTTTCTTTGAGATCGTAAATATAAAGTGGATTATATCCATACATCCTTATCCAAGATATATCACTATGTTTTCTAGCTAGCACATATACATTACTTCCTAAACCCTTGAGCATATTAGACATTGCTTTTCCTATTCTTCCAAATCCTAATATCATAGCATTTGATCCATGAAGTGTTATAGGCATCTCTTCTAAGGCAATTTGAAGTCCTCCTTCCGCACTAGGTATAGCATTTAATACGGCCATCTCTTCTCTATCAAGAATATCAACTATTTGTATTTCATAGTGTTCTTTCATAGCTAGATAGTCTGAAGTTTTTCCCCCTATAAATAGTTGTTCTTTATTCATATTTCTAAATACTTCTTCTATTAATATCTCCCCTTTAGCATATGGTGCATTTATATGGATACCATCTTTAGAAACAGGTATTGGCGCTACTAGTATATCCACATCTTCTAAGGCTGAACTTATACTATCAAAATCTTTAATTTGCTTATCTACATCTAGTTCTTTAAAACCATACAAATTGACTTTATGTTCTTTTTCCAATAGTAATCTAGCTAATTCATAACTCCTTCTATCTCCGCCAATAATAGCAAAACTTCTATCTTTCATTTTATCCCTCCAATCTAATACTTAACTTATGAACACTAATACATGTTATGTATATTTGCTTTTTTTGTGATATTGAAACTAAAATTTTCAAACTATAAGAACACTTTTTTTGTATTTACATATCTTAATGTATGTGACATGAATTATGCAAAAGAGGTGGTATAGTGAAAGATATTATTTCATTAAATTTATTAGAAGTTCAAAAAAAATGTAAAGTAATAAAATTATTATCTAAAGGAGTCCTTAGAAGAAGATTATTAGATTTAGGTGTTATAGAAGGTACTGAAATAGAAGTTTTAGGACAAAGTCCTTCAGGAGATCCTACAGCTTATCTTATAAGAGGGGCTGTTATTGCCCTACGGACAGAGGTTTCTTCTACTATTTTAGTAGAAAAAGTTTAATTCGAGGTGATATTGTGGATTTGTTAGAAAATGAACTTAAAATAAAAAAAACATCTGAGGATAGGGTAGTAGCCCTGGCTGGAAATCCAAATGTAGGTAAAAGTACTGTTTTCAATAATCTTACAGGATTGAAACAACATACAGGAAATTGGCCAGGTAAAACAGTTACAAATGCATATGGAAGCTACACTTGTAATGATAAAAATTTTATATTAGTAGATTTGCCAGGAACATATTCCCTTATGGTAAATTCTATAGAAGAAGAAATAGCTAGGGATTTTGTATGTTTTGGAAGTGCCGATGCTACAATTGTTGTTGTAGATGCAACAAGTTTAGAAAGAAACTTAAATCTAGTTCTTCAAACCTTAGAAATTACTAAAAACGTAATTGTATGTGTTAATTTAATGGATGAGGCCTATAAGAAGAAAATTTCTATAGATTTAGATTTATTATCTAAGGAATTAGGAGTACCTGTGGTTGGTACATCTGCCCTTAAAGAAGAGGGCTTAGAAGAGTTGATTGAGGAAGTTTACAAGGTCAGCGAAGATATTATTGAGCCTTATCCTAGAAAGATAATCTATGAAGAAAAGATAGAAGAAGCTATCCAAATTGTCGAGTCTTCTCTATCTCCAATATTAAAAGATAGACTTGATTCTAGATGGGTTTCTATAAAACTTCTAGACGGTGAAAAAACTATTATCCAATCTATAAATAAGTTTTTAAATATAGATTTAGAAAAAAATATGTATCTTAGAGATTCTATTTTAAAAGCAAAAAACTTATTAAAAGAAAACAATATAGATCCTATCTTTTTTAGGGATAAAATAGTAACCCACTTAGTTTCTTTGGGAGAAAAAATAAGTAAGAAAGTAGTAACCTTTAATAATAAAGATTATAATAAGATGGATAGGAAAATAGACAAATATATCACTTCTAAGAAATATGGTATTCCTCTTATGTTAGTTCTTTTAAGCTTAATATTTTGGATTACAATAACAGGGGCAAATTACCCTTCACAACTGCTTGCTGATGGACTTTTCTTTATACAAGATAAATTGACAGATTTATTTATGTCACTTGGTAGCCCTATATGGCTTCATGATATATTAGTACTAGGAATATATAAAACTTTAGCATGGGTAGTTTCTGTAATGCTCCCACCCATGGCAATATTTTTTCCTCTATTTACATTTTTAGAAGATTTAGGATATTTGCCTAGAATTGCATTTAACTTAGACGGATACTTTAAAAAATCCTCTGCTTGTGGTAAACAAGCTCTTACAATGTGTATGGGATTTGGTTGTAATGCTGCTGGAGTAATAGGATGTAGAATAATAGATTCAGAAAGAGAAAGGTTGATTGCTGTAATAACTAATAATTTTGTACCTTGTAACGGAAGATTCCCTATATTGATTGCAGTCATTACAATGTTTTTTACGGGATTTCTTCCAGGAATCTTTGGTTCTGTATTTTCTGCTTTGATTTTAACATCTACAATTGTTTTAGGAGTTGTTATGACTCTTTTTGTGTCTAAAGTTTTATCTAAGACTGTCCTCAAGGGAATACCTTCTACTTTTACCTTGGAACTACCTCCCTATCGAAAGCCAAGAATTGGAAAGGTTATAGTTCATTCTATATTTGATAGGACTTTATTTGTTTTGGGAAGAGCTATGCTAGTAGCAGCACCAGCAGGACTTATTATATGGATTATGGCAAATATAAATATTGGTAATATTAGTATCCTATCCCATGCAGCCGCTTTTTTAAATCCTTTTGGAAAACTATTAGGTATGGACGGATATATTATTATGGCTTTTATACTTGGTTTCCCTGCAAACGAAATAGTTATCCCCCTTATAATTATGTCTTATATGGCTAGTGGATCTATGTTTGAATTTGACAGTCTTTTAGAGTTAAGAAATCTTTTATTAGATAATGGTTGGACCTGGGTTACTGCTGTATCTACTATGCTCTTTACCCTTTTCCATTTTCCATGTGCTACAACTTGTTTAACTATAAAAAAAGAAACTGAAAGCTTAAAATGGACCATCCTTTCATTCTTAGCCCCAACAATAGTTGGTATTGTAGTGTGTTTTATATTTGCAAATACAGTAAAACTCCTAGGTTTTATATAAAACCTAGGAGTTTTACTGTATTATTTACTTTATAACATTTTGTGGATTTCCTTCTACATATTTTTCTACATTTTTAAATACTATTTTAGCCCTTCTTACCATAGCCTGTTCACTAGCATAAGCAATATGAGGAGTTAATACTGTGTTTTTAGCACTTAAAAGTGGATAATCTAGCGGAAGTGGTGGTTCCATATCATATACATCTATACCAGCTCCAGATATTTTCTCTTCATTTAAAGCTTTAGCTAGTGCCTGGTTATCTATTATTGGACCCCTAGCTGCATTTATTAAAATCGAATCTTTTTTCATGGTGTTAATATGTTTTTCACTTACTATACCCTTTGTTCCATCGTTTAAAGGCAAGTGAACTGTAACGATATCACTTGTTTTAAACACTTCTTCCATACTTACATATTTTACTCCAAGTTTTTTTAGTTCTTCATTTTCACTTCTATTAAAAGCTATAACATCCATACCAAAAGCTAAAGCTACTTTTGCTACATCTCCTCCTATATCTCCTGTTCCAAGTACTCCTAAAGTTTCACCTTGAAGCTCTCTTTGTCTAAATCCTTTCATAGTTCCGCCTTCACGGGTAATCTTATCTAAAGGCACTACATTTCTTAAAACATCTATCATAAGAGCAAATGTGAGCTCTACTACTGCGGGTGTACTGTATCCTGCTGAATTAGATACTAAAACATCTCTTTTTTTAGCTGTATCTAAATCTACATGGTCTACACCAGTAAATGCAACAGATATCATTTTTAAATTTTTAGCTGCATTTATAACTTCACCCTCTAAAGGTGAGTTTGCTATAACTAAGATATGTGTATCTTTTACTCTTCTTTTTAATTCTTCTACATCTTCTGATTTTTCTTCAAATATCTCTAGTTCATGTCCCATATCCCTTAATGGCTTTGCTATTTTTTCCAGTTCTTCCTTTTCAACTGCAAGTGGTTCAAGTATTGTTATATTCAATAATTTCACCTTTCTTTTTAAGTATTTGTATTTATATAACATATCTACCCTTATTTCTTATTTATATTTATATAATTTTAATACAAAGTCCAAAGGCTTCAATTTTCAAAGACTATATCTTTCTTATTTCCCTTTCTCTAATGCTTTTTTAAGGAATTGACCTGTATATGAATCTTTATTGGCAGCTATTTCTTCGGGAGTTCCTACAGCTACAATGTTTCCGCCCTTGTCTCCACCTTCAGGTCCTAGGTCTATTATATAATCTGCTGTTTTTATTACATCTAGATTGTGTTCGATAACTATAACACTATTTCCACCTTTTACTAGCTTATTTAATACTTCTACTAATTTATGAATATCTGCTGAGTGAAGTCCCGTTGTTGGTTCATCTAGTATATATATTGTTTTTCCAGTTGATCTTTTAGAGAGTTCTGTAGCAAGCTTTACTCTTTGAGCTTCTCCTCCTGATAGTTCTGTTGATGGTTGACCTATCTTTATATATGAAAGTCCTACATCATATAAGGTTTGAATTTTTCTTTTTATCTTTGGTATATTTTCAAAAAAGCTTAATCCCTCTTCTACTGTCATGTCAAGTATATCAGCTATAGTCTTGCCTTTATATTTAACTTGAAGGGTTTCTCTATTATATCTTTTTCCCTTACAAACTTCACACGGAACATATACATCTGGTAAAAAGTGCATCTCGACTTTTAATATTCCATCACCCCTACAAGCTTCACATCTTCCGCCCTTGACATTAAAACTAAATCTACCTTTTTTGTATCCACGCATTTTAGATTCATTAGTCATTGCAAATATATCTCTGATATTGTCAAATACTCCTGTATATGTTGCAGGATTAGAACGTGGAGTTCTTCCTATAGGACTTTGATCTATAGCTATTACTTTATCTACGTTTTCAAGTCCTTTTATACCTTTGTGATTTCCAGGCCTTATTTTAGCATTATTAACCTTTTGAGCTAAAGATTTGTAAAGTATTTGATTTATAAGAGAACTCTTTCCAGAACCTGATACTCCTGTTACAACAGTGAAAAGTCCTAGAGGAATCTCTACATCTATACTTTTTAAATTATTTTCTTTTGCCCCTATTATCTCTATCCATTTTCCATTAGGCTTTTTCCTTTCTTGTGGTACTTCTATTTGGAGTTTATGAGAAAGATATTGCCCCGTTATAGAGTCTGGGTTGTTTTTTATATCTTCAATTGGCCCTTGAGCTACAATATATCCTCCATGTATACCTGCACCAGGTCCTATATCTACTATACAATCCGCCTGATACATTGTATCTTCATCATGTTCTACAACTATAAGTGTATTTCCAAGTTCTGTTAAGTTTTTAAGTGTCTTTAAAAGTTTAGCATTATCTCTTTGATGAAGACCTATACTTGGCTCATCTAAAACATATACAACCCCTACTAGACTTGATCCTATTTGAGTTGCTAGCCTTATTCTTTGGCTTTCCCCTCCTGATAGGGTTCCTGCCATCCTAGATAGAGTAAGGTATCCTAAACCTACATCTTCCAAGAACCAAAGTCTTTCATTTATCTCTTTTAAGATTTGTTCACCTATTATCTTTTCTTTTTCTGTAAGTTCTAATGTACTAAAAAACTCTATGGCTTTTGTGATAGAAAGATTAGTAGTTTCCATTATATTTAATCCATCTATCCTAACAGAAAGTGCTTCTTTTTTAAGTCTGTCTCCATCACATGTAGAGCATGGTCTTTCATCCATAAAAGAATCTATTTTGTTTCTACTATAGTCAGAAGAAGTAGATCTATATCTTCTTTCAAGATTTGGAATAATCCCTTCAAAGCTACCTTCAAATTTTTTCATTCCTTCATATCTACTATTAAATTTAAAAGATATCAGCCTCTTTGTACCATAAAGAAGTTCATCTAAAAATTTTTTAGGAGCTTCTTTTAAAGGAGCTTTCATAGAAAAGTTATTTTCTTTAGCTATATTTTTAAATATTTCATAATAGTAAGTCCCAGCAGCTGAAGTAGAAAAAGGAGCTATCCCCCCTTTATCTATACTTAGTTCCCTATTTGGGATTACAAGGTCCGGGTCTATCTTTTTATAAAATCCAAGTCCACTACAAGTAGGACACATTCCAAATGGACTATTAAATGAAAATAATCTTGGTTCCAATTCTTCCATAGATATATTACAATCTGGACAAGATAGTTTTTGACTAAACATTACTTGTTCGCCATCTATTATATCTGCAATTACAAGACCTTCACCTAGTTTTAATGCGGTCTCCAAAGAGTCAGTAAGTCTTCCTTCTACCCCTTCTTTTATGATTATTCTATCTACAACTACTTCTATACTATGCTTTTTATTTTTCTCTAACTTTATATCATCACTTATTTCAAAAGGTTCTCCATCTATTACTAGACGTATAAACCCTTCTTTTTTTATAGTTTCAAGAAGTTTTACGTGTTCACCTTTTTTACCTCTAACTACTGGAGCCAATATTTGAAGTCTAGTTCTATCTTCAAACTCCATAATTTTATCTACCATCTGGTCCACAGTTTGACTCTTTATTGGTTTGCCACAATTGTGACAATAAGGTGTTCCAATACGTGCATAAAGAAGTCTTAAATAGTCATATATTTCAGTTACGGTTCCAACGGTAGATCTTGGGTTTTTACTAGTTGTCTTTTGATCTATAGATATAGATGGAGATAAGCCTTCTATATATTCTACATCTGGTTTATCCATCTGACCTAGGAACTGTCTAGCATAACTTGATAAACTTTCGACATACCTCCTTTGCCCCTCAGCATAAATTGTATCAAAAGCTAAGGAAGATTTGCCTGAACCACTAAGACCAGTAAATACTATAAATTTATCTCTAGGAAGCTCCAAGTCTACATTT
>NZ_JBQDAA010000056.1:0-10715 GCF_052089545.1 Tissierella sp.
TAATGATTTAGCAGTTAATCCATCAGAATCAATTCAAGAATAATATAAAAAATAGAGCCTAGGCTCTATTTTTTATATTATTTTTTCTTGAAATAAGGACAAAATTTAATCGGTCTGCTAGAAAAGCTAGTAATTTCTTTTAATATACATAATCCATCTTTCTGATAAATACAATTTTCTATACAGTTTATCAACAAAAAACCTCCTTAAATCTATTAAAATTATTGTGGCCAAAAGAGGATATTAATATACTGCAAATAGAATAAGTATAAATTTTTTATGATTTTTTAAAATTAAAATCATATTAAGGAATTGAAAAAATAGTTGCATATTTATTTATAGTTTTTATGACTGAAGATAATATAAAGCTTGCAAGTGATGGATATTTTCATAATATTAAAAATAAATAAATACTAATAACATATTTATCCTACTAGTACAATATATTAGTAATAATATAGGGGGGATAAATATGGTGAATAAGAGAATACTTATATTTGGAGTCATTGCAATTTTAGGAATATCTCTTGTAAAACTCGGTACTAATTATGTTAAAGACAATATGAATGCTGAGAGTGATGATTTACAAATCATAAGATCCGATGATAAATTGGAACTAGTAGAAGATGATGAGCTTAGAAAGACTGTATTATATTTTAAAAGTGAAGAAAACTATTTAGTACCTGTTATGAAAAGGATACCTTGGGATGAAGGAATTGCCAAAACCAGTCTTTTAAATATGGTTGACAATTTAGAACTAAGAGAAAGTTTAGAGGCTAAAGGTTTAAGTCCGTTATTACCTAAAGGGACCCAAGTAAATGGAATAACAATAGATGAAGAGACTGGTTTATGTAAAGTCGATTTTTCTGAAGAGATAAAAGATGTAGATGATATTAAAGATGAAGAAAACTTGATTAAAGGTGTAGTTTATACGCTTACAGAATTTCCAAGTGTAAAAGATGTCAAGATTACAGTAGACGGAAAAGAACTTCCAGTACTAAGTAAAAGTGTAGCTATAAACGAACCACTAAGCAGGGAAAATATAAACACAGTTGGAAATATTGAAGAGGCAAGTTCTAAAGTAGTAGTTTATTATAAGGGAGAAAGTAAGCTTGATTTAGATTACTTTATACCAGTTACTGTTCCTACTATGGCACCTCAACCCAATGTCTACACTGCCTTAGATGTATTGTTTGAAGGACCGCCTAGTGATATTGGACTAAAAAGTGATCTTCCTGGAGACTTAAGTTTTGAAGGTGTAGAAATAAAAGAAAATATAGCCTATGTAGATGTTAAAACAGAAAAAAGTGAATCCCTAGATGAAAAGGATATATCAGATTTAACTAAAAATATAGGACTTACCTTGAGTCAATTTGAAGAGATTGAAAATGTTGAAGTTTTATTGGATGGGAAGATAGTAAACACAACTGTACCAGTCTTTGCTAACGAATATTAGAGATAAAGAGATGTATCCATAGCTACTGTGGATGCATCTTTTTTATGTCTCTAATAATAGAAAAAAATATAGAACTCTGATAGAATAGGAGAGAAAGAATAGGGGAGATAATGATGAGAATAGATAATAGAAGGTTTGATCAATTGCGAGATATAAAAATAAGTAGAAATTATATAATACATCCATATGGCTCAGTACTTATAGAGTCTGGGAATACTAAAGTAATCTGTACAGCTAATTTTGAAGAAAGAGTTCCTTATTTCTTAAAGGGAACAGGCTCTGGGTGGATAACTGCAGAGTATTCTATGCTTCCAGGCTCTACTATAAAAAGAAAAACTAGAAATTCTTCAAGAGGAAAAATAGATGGAAGAACTCAAGAAATACAAAGACTTATAGGTAGATCCCTTAGAAGTGTAGTAGATATGAAAGCTATGGGTGAAAGAGCCCTGTGGATAGATTGTGATGTGGTGCAGGCCGACGGCGGGACTAGAACCGCTGCAATAACAGGTTCTTTTATAGCTATGGTAGATGCATTTTATAAGCTTAAAGCTGAAGGTAAGATCAAGAAAAGTCCTATAAAGAATTATTTATCAGCTATCAGCGTAGGAGTTACTAAAGAAGGAAATATCTTAGATCTTTGTTATAAAGAAGATCACAATGCAATAGTAGATATGAATATAGTTATGACATGTGATGGTAAATTTATAGAGATTCAAGGCACAGGTGAAACTGATAGTTTTTCAAGAGATGAGTTAAACAAACTATTAGATTTGGGTGAAAAGGGTAATAAAGAAATTATAGAGATGGAAAAAGAAATCCTAGAAGATGTAGGAGGTTTTCAATTTGAAGAATAGAAAAGTAGTATTATCTACAGATAATAAACACAAAATAAAAGAAATAAAAAATATTATTAAAGACTTAGATATAGAAGTTTTATCTAAAAAAGATATAGGTTTGAAAAGTTTAAATGTAGAAGAAGATGGAAGTACCTTAAAAGAAAATAGTATAAAAAAAGCAAAAGCTTTAAAAGAAAAAACAGACTATATGGTTATGGCGGATGATTCTGGTTTATTTGTAGATGAATTAAATGGAGAACCTGGTGTATATTCTGCAAGATATGCAGGGGTTGATGGTGATGATAAGAAAAATAATGAAAAACTTCTTTTAAATATGCAAAATTTGCCTCTTGAAAAAAGAGGAGCTTCTTTTTTTACGGTTATATCCATTATAAGTGAAGATGGTGAAATCATGACTGTCCAAGGTGAATGTAGAGGCCATATAGGATTTCAACTAAAAGGAAATAACGACTTTGGATATGATCCATTATTTGTTCCAGAGAATTACAATCAAACATTTGCACAACTAGATGGAGAGATAAAAGATAAAATAAGTCATAGAGCTCTTGCCTTGGAAAATATAAAAAGCACTTTAGAAAAGCTTTTAAAGGATGATTAATATGAGGATACTAGTAGTAAGCGATACTCATGGCAAAAATAAAAAACTTATAGATAAGGTTAAAGCTATAAAAAAACCAGACTTGATCTTTCATTTAGGTGATTATGTGGGTGATGGATTAACTATATCAAAAGCTTTGGAAATAAGTCCAATCATCGTTATGGGAAATGGTGATCATCCATCTTCAGGATTTAAAGAAGAAGAAATAATTGAAATAAAGGGAAAAAGAATTTTCTTAACTCATGGTCATAGATTTGGGGTTTATTCAAATTTAAATAGACTTTTTTATAGAGCTAAAGAATTAGAGGCAGATATAGCTTTATTTGGTCATACGCATATACCGATTGTTAAAGAAATGGAAGGATGTATTCTTATGAATCCAGGTAGTCCGTCTTCTCCAAGAGGTTTTTCTCATAAAAAAACATTTGCTATAATAGAAATAGATAAAGAGATAAAGGTTAAACATATAGAGATAGACTAAATAAGGGGGATAAAATGAAAAAGATTTTAACATTTTTATTATCTTTAGTCTTATTGTTTGCAATCATATATTCGCCAGATTTAGTAGCTAAAGAAGCTAGTTCAGATTTAGAGGTGCATTTTATAGATGTTGGACAGGGAGATAGTATACTCGTAAAGAGTGATGGAGAAAATATGCTAATTGATGGTGGGAAAAGAGTTGCAAGTGAAATAGTAGTAAATTATTTAAAAGAGGAAGAAGTCGAAGACATAAAGTATATTGTAGGAACACATCCTCACGAAGATCACATAGGAGGACTTATAGAAGTACTAGAAAATTTTAATGTAGAAAATATAATGATGCCAGATGTTTTAAATAATACTATAGTTTTTGAAGATCTATTAAATGCTATAGAAAGAGAGAATTTAAAAATAAAAAAGCCTCTTGTGCTAGATAACTTTAATATTGGAAATAGTCAAGCAACAGTACTTGCTCCAAATTCAAAAAAATATAGCTTAACAAATGATTATTCTATTGTTTTAAAACTTCAAAATGGTGAAAATTCTTTTGTATTTACAGGCGATGCAGAAAAGGAATCTGAAACAGAAATGGTAGAAGCTCACAAATCGATTTTAAAGGCTGATGTCTTAAAGATAGGTCACCATGGCAGCAAAACATCTTCAAGTGCCGAATTTGTGGATTTAATTGACCCTGACTATGCTGTTATAAGTGTTGCTAAGGATAATGGTTACAATCATCCAAATAAGGATATATTAGAAAGATTTAAAGATAAAGATATAAAAATATATAGGACTGATAAAGATGGTTCTGTGGTAGCAAGAAGTGATGGTGAAAATATACAATTTACTAAAAAGATAATAAGTCCAGATGTAAGAGATATATTTAATGGTATAAGTGAAAAACTAGCAGATATTAAGGATAATTTATTTATAAAATATTTAACCAAAAAAATAAAGCCACAAACAATGTGATAAATAACAGGGGTGTAGAGATGAAATTTACAATAGATAGATTTGAAGGAAATTTTGCACTTGTAGAATTAGAAAATAATGATATAATAGATATCTCAGTGTCAATTTTGCCTGAAGGGTCAAAAGAAGGCGATGTCTTAAAAATAATAATAGACAAAGAAGAAACTGAGAAAAGAAAAAAACGTATTGAAGAAAAATTTAAAAAATTATTAGAAGAATAAAAGGATGAAATAGCCATTTTATAAATTTTGAAATAATTTTTTAGAAACTATTTTCAAAAAGTGTTGACAAGATTTAAAATAGCTGATATAATTCTTTATTGTCAGCACTTAAGCCCGATAAACATTGCGGGTGTAGCTCAGTGGTAGAGCACTGGCTTCCCAAGCCAGCAACGAGGGTTCGATTCCCTTCATCCGCTCCAAAACTACTTGAGTTTAATAAATATTTATGGTGGGTGTGGCCTAGTGGTTAGGGCGCCAGATTGTGGCTCTGGAGGTCGTGGGTTCAAATCCCATCATCCACCCCATAAGATCCATTAGCTCAGTCGGTAGAGCACCTGACTTTTAATCAGGGTGTCCCGCGTTCGAGTCGCGGATGGATCACCATTTATTACTTTAAATGCAAATTTAATATGCGGGAGTGGCGGAATTGGCAGACGCGCTAGACTTAGGATCTAGTGTCATTGACGTGGGGGTTCAAGTCCTCTTTCCCGCACCAAAACTTAAATTGGCTATAGGCCAATTTTTTTTATATATTTTTATTATTAGAATATTAACTTAATTGTAAAAAGTAAAAATATTATATGAGGAGAGAAGATTATGAAAATAGCAATTGTAACTGATAAAACTAGAATCACATATTTAAATGGCGCAGAAGGTGAATATGAAGATGCACAAAAAGAAAAAACAGTAAAAATATTAAAAGAAATAATCTCCAAAAAATATAATTGTATAGATTTAATATTTGATGAAAATATAATTAAAAACTTAAAAAAAGAAGAAGTAGATTTGGTGTTCAATAATTGTAATGGAGTAGTTGGTGAGTCTCGTATATCTCAACTGCCTGCAATTTTAGAATCTATAGAGATGCCTTATACTGGATCTAAACCACTAGGACATGCTTTAGCATATGATAAAGTATATACAGGTAAAATTTTAAAAGAAAGTGGAATTTTAACTCCGGATTTTAAAATTATAAACTCATTAGAAGAAGTAGAAGATATAGATATGAAGTTTCCTTTATTTATAAAACCATCAGATGAAGGATCAAGTAGAGGAATATACCAAGATAGCATAGTAAAAGATAAGCCTAGTTTATACAAAGTAGTCAAAAGATCTTTAGAAAGATACAATCCTCCAGTTATGGTAATGGAATATATTGAGGGGAGAGAGTATACAGTTGGCGTTATAGAAAACGGTAATAGAGTACTTCCTATAATAGAGATTGACTTTTCAAATCTCCCAAAAGATTTAGAAGGTATAAATAGTTTTGAAGTAAAGCATGATCATGTAGATGATTTGATTTATCATGTACCAGCAAATATAGATGAAAAACTTGAAATAGATATGGAAGACGCATCAAAAGAAGCATTTAAAGCTTTGGATCTAAAGGATTATGCAAGGGTAGACTTAAGAGTTAATAATGGAAAAGCTTATATAATAGAAATAAATTCTTTGCCAGGACTTCAAAAAGGATATAGCGATCTATATTGGATGACAAAGGAAGTGTTAGGATTTGAAGAGCTTATATTTAGCATAATAAATAGTACTAAAAAAAGATATAATTTAAAAAACAATTGACAAAAAAGATCATATAAAGTATGATTTTAGTATCATGCATCCGTAGCTCAACTGGATAGAGTCCTTGACTTCGAATCAAGTTGTTGGGGGTTCGAGTCCCTCCGGGTGTGCCATAAATAAACCTTTCAATTACTAGTAATTGAAAGGTTTATTTTTTTATTTTATAGTATTTGGAACCACTTTTGTAGCTGTTGTCATAAAAATTAAAAAGATAAAAAATTTAAAAACAAGACATAAACTTCCTCGTATAAGTTTATGTTAAAAAGACAAAATAAACTTGAATATATTTTAAAATATATTACAAGGAGGAAATTATGAAGAAAAAAGCCCTGATGACTACTGTATTAGGAGCAATGGCAATTTTACCAACTCTTAAAAACAGTACAAAAGTAATGAAAGAAGATATGAGAGAAATAGGTAAAAAGTCTTCTAAGATAGCTAGAAACAAAATGAAAAATAGAAAGACTACAGCTATGGTTGCAACAGGATTAGGTGGATATTTATTAGCGCACGCTGCACCTATTAGAAGGCTTATAAGAGAAAAGTAATTTTACTAAAGCAAGGGATTTTTTCCCTTGCTTTATTGTAATTTAGCAAAAAGTGTTATATAATATAAAAGTTAAAGAAGATAAAATATAAAAGGGATGGTAATTATGGAAGTGCTTTTGAAACTTGGTATAATAATTTTCATGGGAATGGTTGGAGGAAAATTAGCCGGTTTATTTAAACTTCCCAATGTTTCAGGTTATATAGTAGGAGGATTGTTAATAGGTCCTTCACTGTTGAATATAATAAAAGTAGGGGAAGCAGATAGTTTTAAAGTTCTGAATGATTTTGCATTGGCAGCAATAGCATTTAGTATAGGGAATGAATTTTTATGGGATCATATAAAAAAAATAGGGAAAAATATTATGATTATAACTTTGGCTCAAGCATTAGGAACTATAGCAATTGTATTTTTCACTATGTACACTATTTTTAATCAAGAGCTTGGTTTTAGTTTAATAACTGCAAGTATAGCAGCAGCAACAGCTCCAGCTGGCATAGTATTAGTTATTAGACAGTTAAAAGCAAAAGGACCATTAGTAGATACCATACTGCCAGTAGTGGCTATAGATGATGCAGTAGGACTTATGGCTTTTGGGATTTCTTTATCTGTTGTAAAATTAATGGAACTTGGTGGAGAGTTTTCAGTTTTAAGCATGATATCATCTCCACTAATAGAAATAGCAGGCTCGCTATTGCTTGGTGCTGTATTAGGATTTTTGCTTAGTTTATTATCTAAAAAAGCTAAAGGAAAAGAAGATCTTTTAACTATGGTACTTGGATTTATAATTATTGGAGCTAGTGTTTCAGAAATGTTAAATCTTTCAGCATTGCTTACATGTATGATGATAGGAGCTATGGTCATAAATCTTGTGAAAAATGCAAATAGAATATTTGATATTGTAAATGATTTTACACCACCTATATATGTATTATTTTTTACATTAGCTGGAGCCAGTTTAAATATAAGTGTACTTTCTACGGTAGGATTTATAGGAGTAGGGTATATAATAGCTAGAACACTTGGTAAGATTGTAGGTTCTGGAATTGGAGCAAAAGTTGTAAAAGCACCTAGTAATGTAGTCAAATATTTGGGAATGACTCTTTTACCATCAGGTGGAATACCTATAGGACTAGCTCTTATAGTAGCAAACGAACTTCCAAGTATAGGAGAAGCTGTTACTACTATAGTATTGTTTAGTATACTTATATTTGATATTATAGGACCTATACTTACAAGAATAGGTATTGTAAATTCAGGTGAAGAAAATGGAGCGCTTAAAAAAGCTTAATAATTATTATGAAAGGGTGGAGAAAAATAATGAATGCATTGTTTATTGTATTAAATAAACCGGATTACCTAGAAGATTTATTAGATAAGTTTATAGAAATAGGGGTAAAAGGTGCAACTATTTTAGATAGTCAGGGGATGGGATTTGCAGTTACACATGGCGGACATGGTAATGGACCATTCTTTGGAAAGATAAGATCTATCATAGATAATTCAAGACCTTATAATAAAACTATATTTACAGTTATAGAAGATGAGGAGACTCTTCAAAAGGCAGTAGGTGTTGCAAAAGAGGTCTTTGGAGATGTTTATGAACCAGGTATAGGAATGATGTTTACCATGCCTGTTGGAAATGTATACGGAATGAAATAATAAATACTACTTAAATGAATTATTATTTTAGAAAAATGCTATTTATATCTCGCGAGATATAAATAGCATTTTTTAATCTAAATCATCTATTTCATGATTTATTATTTCTTCAATTTTGATAGCAATTTTTTCTAAGTCTAATTTAGCTTCTTTTTTTATACTTTTTCTTAACATAGGACCTATTTGAGTTATGTCATCTAATATATCTTGTAAGAGTTCTAATGCTGCTGTTGCTTCAACAAACTCTTTAGGAGTTTCTACCATGCTAGTTAAGATTGAGTTTTCAGTTCTAGAAGCTATCATGGGTTTATCCATGTCTTCTACATATACATAAGTTCTTTTTCCAGGTCCTCTCTCATCTTCAATAGGTTCTAAACCTATTATCTTATCAGAACGGATAAATTTACCATAACCAAGTGGTACTATTACTTCTTTTCTAATTTCCATGATCTTCATCCTTTCTATGCATATATTTTTTGTTAAAAACAAGCTATTATCTATACTATACCCAAATTTTCAAAAAAAATATAGAATTAATATTTCTTTACATTTAGAAAAAAAATTTGATATAATATAAACAAGTAAATTAAAATAGAGGTGATAAAATTTCTTATTTAAGGCTTATACAATATAAAATGCAATCTTTAGCAGAGACAGTTGCCCTTGCACTAGATGTTGAAGTAGCTGTTGCAGACAAAAACTTAACTAGAATTGTAGGTACTGGTGGTTTTTATACAAAGATAGACGATGCTTGTGCAGATGACTCTCTTTTTGCAAAGGTCTTAAAAACAGGAGATCCAATAGTAAACTTAAGACGTGAAGATGGATGCATGAATTGCTCAAATAAAGACACATGCTTAGAGTTTGCCAATATGATTTATCCTATAAAAGCTGAAGGCAAAACTTTGGGTGTGTTATGTTTTGCAAGTTTTGATAAAATACAAGCAAATCTTATAAGAGTAAAAAAAGAAGAATATTTTAATATGTTAAAAGAAACTGCCGGCATAATAGAACAAGAAATAGTAAATATAAATATAACAAATCGTCTTAAAAGAGATATAACAGAAGTAAATGAAATTATAAATTGTCTAAATAAAGGAATTATTATACTTAATTCTAGCAATGAAATAATGCATATAAATAGTAGGGCTCTAAAAATATTAGACAAAAACATTTCAGATGAAAAGATAATAGAAAAGGATATAAATGAGTTTATAAAGAATGTAAAACTTTTAGATAATGGAAATGAAGCAATAGTAGATTTATGGACAATAGATGGTAGGGACGTAAGGGTTATTTATACTATAAATAAAATAGTTTTAGGGGATAATGAATTTTCTCTTATGATAAGTTTTGAATTTATAAATGATATTATAAACCTTGCCAAAACCTATGAAAATAAAGAAAAAATATATTTTAAGGATATAATAGGCAATAGTAAGTCTATATTAGCAGCTATAAATAAAGCTAAAATAGTTGCCTCCTATGATTCAACTGTCTTACTAGAAGGGCGAAGTGGTACAGGTAAGGAGCTGTTTGCAAGTTCTATACACAATGAAAGCCCTAGAAAAGAAGGACCTTTTGTAGCCATAAATTGTGCAAGCATTCCAGAAAATTTAATAGAATCAGAGCTATTTGGATATGAAAAGGGTGCATTTACTGGTGCTAATAATAATGGGAAAAAGGGGAAAATTGAACTGGCAAACAATGGAACTCTTTTTTTAGATGAGATAGGAGATCTTCCTTTATATCTTCAAACAAAACTTTTGAGAGTTCTACAAGAAAGAACGATTGATAGACTTGGGGGAGAAAAATCTATCAATATCAATATAAGAGTTATTTCTGCTACAAATAAAGATTTAAAGACAATGATAGAAAAAGGTGAATTTAGGCTGGATCTATATTATAGATTAAATGTAATACCTATTAAACTTCCATCATTAAAAGCTAGGGATAAAGATATATTTCTTCTTTCAGAACATATAATAAATATAATAGTTAAAAGAATGAATAAAGAAAAAAGGACTCTTTCAGAAGAAGTTAAAGAACTATTTTCCGAATATGAATGGCCAGGAAATATAAGAGAACTTGAAAATGTCTTAGAGCATGGTATATGTTTTTCTAATGATGGACTTATAAATAAAGAAAATCTACCTGATTATATAATTCAGGAAAGAGAAGGACGAAATTTGAAGAAGCTAAAGGGCTTTGAAATGAAAGACAAAAGCTTAGAAGATCTAAAAACAAACTTTGAAAAAAGTATTATAAAAGATCTTATTTCAAAACATGGGGATACTTTAGAGGGAAAGAAAATAGTAGCTAAAAAATTAGATATAGGTCTTAC
>NZ_JBQDAA010000056.1:10725-12308 GCF_052089545.1 Tissierella sp.
AAATAAATGATTAATTTCCATATGTGAAAACAATAATTTTCAAATAGAGTAAATATAAAATTTCAAAAATCATATAAATATATTTTACTCTCTATTTAATAATCTTAAATCCTATTAAATAGAGAGTGAAGATGTAAAATAACAACTATCTTTAATTACTATAATGTGGTATAGATATTGCATTGATAATATGTATGAGTTACTTTTGAAATATTTAAAGTTAAAAGCTTTAAAAAAGAAAGGATTGATACATATGTCAAAAAATATTAATTATGATGAAAAATTTTTACAATCACTTATAGAGGGAGTTAAACCTGCTCTTGGTTGTACAGAGCCTGTGGCAGTAGGACTTGCTACTGCCACAGCTTATGAAGCTATAGGAGGAGAGGTAAAATCTATAGATGTAAAAGTAACACCTAATATATATAAAAATGGTATGGGAGTAGGTATCCCTGGAACTAGTGAGATAGGACTTGTTTTTGCAGCAGCTCTTGGTGTAACTTGTGGAGATGCAAACCTTGGACTTGAAGTATTTAAAGCCGTAAATGAAAAGAGCAAAAGAGAAGCTCAAGAACTACTAGATTCAAATCTTGTAAATGTAAACTTAGAATATGAAGAAGGAAATTTTTATATTGGTGCTATAGTTGAAACTGATAAAGGAAAAGGAAAGTGTATTATAAGAGAATCTCATACAAATATTATATATGTAGAAGCAAATGATAAAATTTTACTTAACAATGAAGTAAAGGGAAAGGCTACAGTAAACATAAATGAATATCTAAAAGATATTAATCTAAAGGATATAAAAACTTTTGTAGAGAGTGTTCCATTTTCTGATATAAAATTTTTATTAGAAGGTGTAAAATTAAATATGAATATTTCTAAAGTGGGTCTAGAAGAAAAGTCAGTACTAGGGCTTGGAGCTGCAATGGATTTACTTATGGAGGAAGGGGTGATGCAAAAAGATGTTGTTAATGAAGCAAGAGTTTTAACTTCTGCTGCATGTGATGCAAGAATGTCTGGTAAAAACATGCCAGTTATGAGTAGTGCTGGTAGCGGAAACCAAGGAATAACAGCTATTATTCCGACAGCTGTTATGTGTGACCATATAGGGTGTGATGAGGAAAAGTTAGCAAGAAGTTTAGCTTTTAGTCATTTAACTACAGCTTATATAAAAGCATTTGTTGGTAATTTATCACCAGTATGTGCTTGTGCTGTCGCAGCTGGAATAGGTGCCTCAGCTTCAATTGTATGGATGCTTGATGGGAGCTTAGAAGAAATTGGTGGAGCTATTAAAAACATGGTAGGAACCCTTACAGGAATGGTATGTGATGGTGCTAAAGGTGGATGTGCATTTAAACTATCAACTGCATCTTCAGAAGCTATTGTCCAAGCAAAACTTGCTATGGCAGGAGTTATCATAGGAGATGTTGATGGAATAGTAAGCCCACAAGCAGATAAGACTATTAAAAGTTTAGGAAGATTTTGTAGTGAAGGAATGAAAGATTTAGACAATGAAATTATAGACATAATGTTAGATCGTTAAAAATTAAGTTTTTTAAAGGGGAGAGAGAATTGTCAAA
>NZ_JBQDAA010000057.1:0-4473 GCF_052089545.1 Tissierella sp.
AATGTAAATAAACGTAGTAAATATGCGAGTTGTAGAGTTCTGCAACGAGCTATAGAATTACTGTTTAGGAGGAATAAAATGAGAGCTGTAGTACAAAGGGTAAAAAGAGCCTCTGTAAGTGTTGATGATAAAAAAATAAGTCAAATAGGAAAAGGCATATTGGTTTTTTTAGGTGTAGGAAAAGAGGATGATATGGTAGATTTAGAATATTTAGTAGATAAAGTATTGGGGCTTAGAATATTTGAAGATGAAAATGAAAAAATGAATCTATCCTTAGTGGATATAGAAGGAGAACTCTTAGTGATATCTCAGTTTACAATTTATGGAGATGTTAGAAAGGGTAGACGTCCTAGCTTTACTGGGGCTGGATCTCCAGAAATTGGTGAAGAATTTTATAAACTATTTGTTGAAAAGGCAAAACAAAAAGGTATAAAAACTCAAGAAGGTAAATTTGGAGCTAACATGCAAGTAGATTTATTAAATGATGGACCAGTTACTATATTATTAGATAGTAAAAAAGGATTTTAGGAGGTAGCAATTTGAAAATTTATAGAATACCGGCAGGATTATATGCAGCAAATTGTTATATAATTGTAGATGAAGATACAAAGAAATCTATTATAGTTGATCCTGGAGGAAATGCAGATGATTTATTAAAATTTATAAAGCAAAATAATTTAGAAATGGAATATATAGTCTTAACACACGGACATGCAGATCATATAGGCGCAGTTATAGAACTTAAAAACGATTTAAATATACCTATTATGGCTCACTCAGATGAACTTGAACTATTAAATAATAGTGATCAAAATTTATCTAGTCAAATGTCTATAAAACCATTAGAAATAAAACCTTCTATACTTGTAAATGATGGAGATAAGTTTAATTTTGGAAATATTGATGTGGAAATTATTCATACTCCAGGACATACTGAAGGTGGAATTTCTTTAAAAGTAGGTAACAATTTGTTTGCGGGAGATACCTTATTTAAAGGATCAGTTGGTAGATCAGACTTACATGGAGGTAATTCATCAGTACTTATAAATTCTATAAGAGAAAAACTTCTAGTATTAAATGAAGATACAATCGTATGGCCAGGACATGGGGACTCAACAACAATAGGAGAAGAAAAACTATTTAATCCATTTTTAAATTAAATAAAGGTGATAAAAATTATAAAATTATATATTGAAGGACATAATTATGGACATGATTTATTTGAATTGATAAGAACCTTTTTTAAAGGTAAAGAAATTAAATTCCTAGATAAGGTAGATTTAGATAGAAATAAAGGGTATTTAATTATAAGTAAATTAACTAATAATAAAGAAAAACCAGTTGCATGTGCAACTATTTATTATAATAATATTATAATGGAAGAAATAAAAGAAGATCTTGAAAGTATAAATATACATTCATACAATAAAAAACAAATTGAAAAACTTGCTATAAAAAAGGTAGTATATAGATCTTTATCTAAATATCTAAATATAATTTTACCCTGGGGGATCCTCACGGGAATAAGACCTGTAAAAGTAGTTCACACTCTTATAGATATGAAGTTTTCTAATGAAAAAGTTTTAAATATTTTAGAAAATGAATATAAATTTACAAGTTCAAAAGCTTTATTAATAGTAAATATAGCCTTATCTCAAAGAAAACATCTATATCCAAGAGATAAGGAAAAATTTAGTCTGTATATAAACATTCCATTTTGCCCAAGTAAGTGCTCATATTGTTCTTTTCCAAGCTTTAAAATAGAAGGAAATGAAGCTATAGTAGAAAAATATATTGACACTTTAATTTTGGAGATTGAATCTACAAAAGATACATTTAAAAATAGAAAGCTGAATACTATTTACATAGGAGGGGGTACTCCAACTTCACTTGAAATACATCAATTAGAAAGAATTATCGATAAGATAAAAACTATATTTCCAAATAGGGTAAAAGAGTTTACGGTTGAAGCTGGAAGACCAGATACTATAAATGAAGAAAAACTTGAAATGTTAAAATCTTATGGAGTAAATAGAATAAGTATAAATCCTCAAACTTTTAACTATAAAACTTTAGAAAGAATTGGAAGAAACCATAATATTCATTCTATAAAAGAATCTTATATTCTTGCTAAAAAAGTAGATTTTGATATAATAAATATGGATATTATATTAGGTCTTCCAGGTGAAAATACTAGAGAATTTAAAAACACTTTAAAAGAAATAAAATCTTTAGATCCTGATAATCTAACAGTACATATTCTGTCTTTAAAGAAAGGATCTCAGTTATATAAAAAGTCTATTAAGGATCTAGAAGACAATAAAAACATTGAAAAAATGGTCGAGATAACATCAGAATATGCTACCAAAGAAGGACTAATTCCTTATTATATGTATAGACAGAAACAAATACTTGGAAACTTAGAAAATATAGGGTATACAAAACCTTCTAAAGAATGCATATATAATATTTCTATGATGGAAGAAAAAGAAACAATAATTGGGTTTGGATTAGGAGCTGTAACAAAAATTTACTATCCTAAAAAAGATAGAATACGAAGAGTACCTAATTTTAAAAGCTTACATGATTATATAAATCGAGTATCTGAAATTATATATAAAAAAAATAATATGAAATTCCATTAGCATTAAAACCCTAGTCTATTTAATTTCACTCAAAGAAAGGACGATTACTTAATGAATTATTCAGAATTAAGTTTACAGATGCATGAAAAAAATAGGGGGAAAATTGAGCTTACATCCAAAGTAAATATAAATACAAATGATGATTTAAGTGTTGCTTATACACCAGGTGTAGCAGAACCTTGTAGAAGAATTTATGGAAATAAAGAAGCTGTATATAAATATACTGCTAAAGGTAATTTGATTGCTGTAATAACGGATGGAAGTGCTGTTTTAGGACTTGGAGATATAGGTCCTGAAGCCAGTATGCCTGTTATGGAAGGTAAGGCTATACTTTTTAAAGAATTTGCTAATGTAGATGCAGTTCCAATTTCTTTAAATACTAATGATGTAGATGAAATAATAGAAACGGTAAAAAGAATATCGCCTACTTTTGGAGGTATCAATTTAGAAGATATATCGGCTCCAAGATGTTTTGTAATTGAAGAAAGATTAAAAAAAGAATTAGATATACCAGTATTCCATGATGATCAACATGGAACAGCTGTGGTAGTAAGTGCTGGACTTATAAATGCATTAAAGCTTGTAAAAAAAGATTTAGAAGATATAAAAGTAGTAATTAATGGTAGTGGAGCGGCTGGAGTCGCTATTGTGCAAATGCTTCTAGGACTTGGAATAAATAATATTATAATGTGTGATAGCAAAGGAATTATATATAAAGACTCACCTACAAATAATTGGGTAAAAGATGAATTAGCTGGTATAACAAATAAGGATGATTTAAGAGGCACTTTAAAGGATGCTATAGTTGGAGCAGATGTATTTATAGGTGTGTCAATTGGAGGCGCTGTATCTAAAGATATGGTAAGATCTATGAATAACGATGCTATTATATTTGCCATGGCAAATCCTATCCCAGAGATTTTTCCAGAGGATGCAATTGATGCAGGAGCAAGAATTGTAGGGACAGGTAGGTCAGATTATCCTAATCAGATAAATAATGTCTTGGCTTTTCCGGGAATATTTAGGGGAGCATTAGACGCTAGGGCAAGGGATATAAATAATAAAATGAATATAGCTGCAGCCTATGCTATTGCAGGAATGATAAATGAAAAGGAACTTAGTCCTAATTTTATAATTCCAAATGCTTTAAATAAAGAAGTAGCTTATAAGGTATCAGAGGCTGTTAAAAAAGAAGCTATAAAATCAAATTTATCAAGAATATAATAAAGGTTTTTATAAATACCTCTCTTTTCTGATAATCAGTCATGAGAGGTGTAATAATTTAGGAGGTTTAACATGGGAAAAGGTATGGGAAATTTAAGAAGAACTGATATGTGTGGAGAGTTAAGAAAAGAAGATGAGGAAAAAGAAGTAGTACTTATGGGATGGGTACAAAGAGAAAGAGATTTAGGCTCTTTAATATTCATAGATTTAAGAGATACAACAGGTATTGTTCAGATTGTATTTGATGACAGCTTAGAAAAAGAAATACTTGAAGAGGTTAAAAAAGTAAAATCTGAATATGTTTTAGCTGTAAAAGGAAAAGTTAGGAAAAGACAATCTATAAACAAAGAAATACCCACTGGAGATATTGAAGTTTTAGCTAGTAAGTTTATAATTTTAGATGAATCTGAAACACCACCTATATATGTAAAAGATGATGATAAAGTATCAGAAAATATGAGATTAAAACATAGATATTTAGATCTTAGAAAACCTTCTATGCAAGAAAATCTTAAAACAAGGTCTAAAGCTTCAAAGGTTATAAGAGACTTTTTTTATGAAAATAATTTCTTAGAAATAGAAACTCCTATGTTAACTAAGCCTA
>NZ_JBQDAA010000057.1:4483-12113 GCF_052089545.1 Tissierella sp.
GATTACTTAGTACCAAGCAGAGTAAATGAAGGAAAGTTTTATGCGTTGCCTCAGTCTCCTCAACTTATGAAACAACTCCTTATGGTATCGGGTTTTGATAGATATTTTCAAATAGTAAAGTGTTTTAGAGATGAAGATTTACGTTTCAATAGACAACCTGAATTTACTCAAATAGATGTGGAAATGTCTTTTGTCGATATAGAAGATGTGATAAGTATAAATGAAAAGTTTTTATCTAAGATTTTTAAAGAACTTAAAAATATAGATATAAGTCTTCCTATAAAAAGAATGACTTATAAGGAAGCAATGGAAAACTATGGTGTAGATAAACCAGATTTAAGATTTGGGTTTAAACTAGTTGATATATCTGATTTTGTGAAAACAAGTGAGTTTAAAGTGTTTAGTTCTACCGTAGAAAAAGGAGGTAGTGTTAGAGGCATAAACGTTAAAGGTGGTAATGATAAATTTACTAGAAAAGGAATTTCTTCTTTAGAAGAATATGTTAAAACATATGGAGCTAAAGGTTTGGCATGGATAAAGGTTACAGAGGAAGGAGTTACTTCTCCTATTGCTAAGTTTTTAAAAGAAGAAGAATTAAACACTATTTTAGAAAAAATGGATGGAAAAGTAGGAGATCTTTTATTATTTGTAGCAGACAAAAATTCAATCGTATTTAATAGTCTTGGAAACTTAAGAAATGAACTAGCAAAAAGACTAGAACTTATAGATAAAAAAGACTTAAATTTGGTGTGGATAACCGAATTCCCTTTATTTGAATATGATGAAGATGAAGAAAGGTATGTAGCAAAACACCACCCATTTACATCACCTATGGAAGAAGATATAGACTTATTAGAAAAAAGCCCTGAAAAAGTAAGAGCTAAAGCTTATGATATTGTAATAAATGGTGATGAGATGGGTGGAGGAAGTATTAGGATAAATAATAGTAATCTTCAAAAAAGAATGTTCAAAGCATTAGGTTTTAATGAGAAAGAAACTCAAGATAAATTTGGATTCTTATTGGATGCATTTAAATATGGAGTTCCTCCACATGGTGGAATTGCTTATGGACTTGATAGACTTATTATGACACTTACAAATAGTTCTAATATAAGAGATGTTATAGCTTTTCCTAAAACGCAGTCTGCAACATGTGTTTTAACAGATGCACCAACTAATGTATCGAAAAAACAACTTAAAGAAGTTCACATAAACATAGACAGTAAAGATAAACAATAAAAAGCAAAAGCTTATATATAAACTTTAATATAGATTATATCTATATTTATGATATAATCTATATTAATTAAATTTTAAAAGACATGGGAGGTGCTCATGATGGAACAAGTTGGATTTGTAAGAAAAATAAAAGATGATAAGATGGAACTAGAGGTTAGACGTGGATCTGCATGAGGTGGCGGATGTAATGATTGCGGTGGTAGCTGCGATGAAGATGCACATATTATAGTTATTCCTAATGAATTAAATGCTAAGGTTGGAGACTTTGTAGAACTCCAAGCGGAAGTTGGAAATTTATTAAAATATACATTTATTATATATATGATTCCATTTATATTTTTAGTAGGAGGTATATTTGTTGGAAATTTCCTCTTTAGAAACTCAAATACAGACAGTAGAGAAATGTTAAGTTTTATATCAGGCTTGATATCGGTAGGGATTTCCCTTTTAATCCTTAAGCTAATGGATATAAAAGCATCAAAAAAAGATGATGGAACGATTAAAGCTGTAAGAATACTTTAAGTATATTTTTTAAAACTTTTAATTAACCTTGAAAACATAGTAGAAATTATAACGCCTATAGCTATAGCTGCAGCTACGAAGAATGTTTCGGTACCTGTGGCTATAGCATTATTATAATCTTTACCTACTAAATAGCTCATAGTATAATACATTCCAGCACCAGGAACCAGGGAAACTATCCCAGGAGTTATAAAAACTGTTGCTGGTTTTTTATATTTAGTTGCTAAAATCTCTCCAAGAGCACCTACTAAAAAAGCTCCCATAAAGGTTGCTAATATTTTATTATGTAAAGTTAAAAAAACGATATAATATAGGGACCAAGAAAGACCACCTGCAATACCTGATGGTATTACTGAGTTAACAGGAGCTCCAAAATAAATTGCAAATCCAGTAGTGGCAAAAAATGAATATATAAATTGAAAAATAATGGCCAATTAAATCCACCCCTTAGCTTTTAAATTAAGAACTATACCTACACCAAATGCTATTGCAAGAGCTGAGAAGATAGCTTGTGCACCTTTTGATAAACCAGATAAAGAATCACCAGACATAGTATCCCTTATAGAATTTGTTATAGCTACCCCTGGAACTAAATACATAATTCCACCTATAATAATCATATCTAAATTTTCTCCAACTCCTAGTTTAATTGCAAAATATGAAAATAAAGAAACCAGAAAAGCACCTATAAAACCATCTATAAAAAATGTAAGATTAAAATTTGTTATCTTATTTAGTATTATTAATGACAGTAGACTTGCTATAATACTTGCAAAAAAATCTGCAGTTGAACCTCCAAACATAAGACTAAAAAAACCTGAAACATAACTTCCAGCGAATAGCTGTATATGTTTTGGATATCCAGGTTGAATATCTATATTTTTCAAAGTTTCAATACCATCATCTAATGATATATTATTATTTACAAATTGTCTGGAAAAATCATTTACTAGTTTTATCTTATTTAAATTTATATCTGGTTCCTTTATCCTGTTAAGATATGTAAATACTTCATTTTCGTATTCGAAAGTTAAAAAAATACCAGTTTGCGTTACAAATGAATCAACTTGTTTTATATTTTCTTTAGAATTACATATTCGATTCATAGTATCTTCTACTCTATAAGTTTCAGCGCCGTTATTTAACATAATACCACCTGCTAACATAGCTAATTTCATGAGCTTTTGTACTTCACTCCTATTTTCTATAATAAAATAATTCATATTTCACCTCAAAACTTTATATTGTTTGTAATTATGCTATAATATATGTATAATTAAAAGGAAGGGCATAAAGGTATATTATAGTATTTTAATGAAATAATCAATAATAGCTTATAAATTAAATTTTATTCTTAAATTTAAAATAAATAGGAGGGATTATATATGGATTTTAAAAATCTAGAGAAAAAAGACCCAAAACTAATGAGTTTAGTTGAGGAAGAAATTCAAAGACAAAGAGATCATATCGAATTAATTGCTTCAGAAAACTTTGTATCTAAACAAGTAATGGAAGCAATGGGTAGTCAACTTACCAATAAGTATGCCGAAGGATATTCAGGTAGAAGGTATTATGGCGGTTGTGAAGTAGTAGATAAGGTAGAAGACTTAGCTAATGATAGGCTAAAAAGACTATTTGGAGCAGATCACTCAAATGTGCAACCTCATTCTGGATCAAATGCAAATTTAGGTGTTTATTTTGCAGTTTTAAAACCAGGCGACAAAGTACTTGGAATGAATTTGTCACAAGGTGGTCACTTAACTCATGGTAGTCCTGTAAATATTTCAGGTGTATATTATAATTTTATAGATTATGGAGTAGATAAAGAAACTGAAACCATAGACTATGAAAATGTAAGAGAAATAGCATTAAAAGAAAAGCCAAAAATGATAGTAGCTGGGGCTAGTGCTTATTCTAGAACAATAGATTTTAAGAAATTTGAAGAAATAGCTAAAGAAGTGGGAGCATATTTGATGGTAGATATGGCTCATATAGCGGGACTTGTAGCTGTAGGGCTTCATCCAAATCCAGTTCCTCATGCAGATTTTGTAACTACTACAACTCATAAGACATTGAGAGGGCCTAGAGGAGGAGCAATTCTGTGTAAAGAAAAATATGCTAAAATAATAGATAAGTCTATTTTCCCAGGTATCCAAGGAGGACCTCTAATGCACGTTATAGCTTCTAAAGCAGTAGCATTTGGAGAAGCTCTTGAAGATACATTTAAAGGATATCAGGAACAAGTTGTTAAAAATGCCAAAGTATTAGCAGCATCTTTAGAAGAAAAAGGATTTAGAATAGTTTCAGGTGGTACAGATACTCACCTTATATTAATAGATGTTAGAAACAAAAATTTAACTGGTAAAAAAGCTGAATCACTTTTAGAAGATATAAAAGTAGCGGCAAATAAAAACACTATTCCAAATGATCCAGAAAGTCCTTTTGTAACTAGTGGAATCAGATTAGGAACACCTGCGGTTACCACTCGTGGAATGAAGGAAGAAGAAATGAAAGAAATTGCAGAAATAATAAATTTAAGTTTAGATGAAGAAAATTCTAGAGAAGATATCAAACAAAGAGTGAAAAAACTTTGTGATAGATTCCCATTATATTAATTATTAGGCCTACAGCTTAGTCTGTAGGCACTATATTTTAGTTTAAACTTTTATATAAATTGAGAAGGTAAAATAAATGGAGCTTGGAAACATAAAGGAATCAAAAAATATAATTGAAGAAGTAGCTGGAGGAAGTATAGCTGATGAATTAGAAATAAAAAAAGGTGATATAATACTTTCTATAAATAGGACTGAAGTAAAGGATATTATTGACTATAAATACCTTGTATCTGATAATTTTATTTTATTAGAAATTTTAAGAAACGATGAAGAAATATGGGAATTTGAAATAGAAAAAGATTTTAATGAAGATTTAGGAATTATATTTACTAATCCACTTATTGATAAAGCTAAATGTTGTAAAAATAAATGTATATTTTGTTTTGTAGACCAACTTCCCCCAAATATGAGAGATACTCTTTATTTTAAAGATGATGATTCTAGACTTTCATTTTTACAGGGAAATTTTATTACGCTAACAAATATGACAGATGATGAAATAAATAGAATAATAGATTACAAGCTTAGTCCAATAAATGTATCAGTCCATACAACAAATCCAGAACTAAGGGTGCAGATGCTTAAAAATAAAAATGCTGGGAAAATATATCCAATTTTAAAAAGATTTCATGAAGCAAATTTAGAGATAAATTGTCAAATAGTATTGGTACCAAATGTAAATGATGGTGAAGAATTAAATAGGACCTTGACTGATCTTTCTAAACTTTACCCATCTGTACAATCTGTAGCAGTAGTTCCAATAGGAGTTACTAAGTATAGAGAAGGTTTAGAAAAGGTTGAGTCTTTTGATTCTCATATGTCTTTGGAAGTATTAGATTATATTGATAATATACAAAATAAGTTTCTAAAAGAATTAGGAACAAGATTTGTATTTGCTTCAGATGAATTTTTTGCTCTTTCAAAAGAAGAGTTACCTTCTTTTGAAAAATATGAAGGTTTCCCCCAGTTTGAAAATGGTGTAGGACTTATGAAGTCATTTCAATATGAAGTAAAAAAAGAGTTAGAAAAGATAGATGACGGATATATTATAGATAGGACTTTTATAATAGCAACCGGAACATTAGCATATGATTTTATGGTGGATATATCAAAAAGAATACAAGAAAAATTTAACGGACTAAAGATAAAGGTTATCCCAGTGATTAATGATTTTTTTGGTCATAAGATTACAGTTTCAGGACTTGTCACGGGTTTTGATTTAGTTAAAAACTTGAAAGAAATAAAAGGAGATAAAGTTATCATTCCAAAGTCTATGATGAAATCATGCGAAAATATATTTTTAGATAATGTAAGATTAAAAGATTTAGAAAAAAAACTCAATATTCCAGTACAAGTATCAGAAGTTTCTGGAAAAGAGTTTATTGATTTATTTAGAGGAGAGGTGAAAAAATGAATAAGGGTATATTATGTATAGTAGGTCGACCTAATGTAGGTAAATCCACTTTATTTAATCGTATAGTAGGAAAAAGAATAGCAATAACAGAGGATAAACCAGGTGTTACTCGTGATAGAATATATGCAGAAGGAGAGTGGCTTGGCAATCACTTCACTGTAATAGATACTGGAGGTCTTGAACCAGAAAAAGAAGATACTATAATGGATAATATTCAAAGACAGGCTCAAATTGCAATTGAAACAGCAGATGTAATATTATTTGTAACAGATGGAACTAAAGGACTTACAAGTACGGATAGAGAAATAGCAAGTATACTTAGAAGGTCAGGAAATGAAGTTATACTTACTACAAATAAGATAGATAATCCTGATAAAAATACAGATATATATGATTTCTATGAATTGGGATTTGGTGAACCAATGATAATCTCAAGTGAGCAAGGTCTTGGAATAGGAGATTTGCTAGATGAAATAGTTAAACATTTTCCAAAAGAAAAAATAGAATCTGATGAAGATGATGTAACAAAAGTAACTCTTATTGGAAAACCAAATGTAGGGAAGTCTTCTCTTATAAACAATATATTAGGTGAAGAAAGAGTAATAGTTACAAATATTCCAGGAACAACTAGAGATGCCATAGATAGTCATTTAGAATACAATGATAATAAATATATATTTATAGATACTGCAGGACTTAGACGTAAGAGAAGTATAAATGAAAATGTTGAAAGATATTCTGTGATTAGAACTTTGACTGCAGTTGATAGATCTGATGTATGTATATTGGTGATAGATGCACTAGAAGGAGTTACAGAACAAGATACAAAAATTGCAGGGTATGCTCATGATAATGGAAAAGCAATGATAATTGCAATAAATAAATGGGATTTAGTTGATAAAGAAAATACAACATATAGGGAGTTTGAAAAAAATATTAGGGAAAGTTTAGGCTTTATGATTTATGCTCCTATTGTGTTTATATCTGCACTTACAGGACAAAGAATTCCAAAACTTATGGATCTTTTAAATTTAGTAAATAATAATTATAGTCTTCGAATAAGCACAGGTGTTTTAAATGATATAATAAACCAAGCAGTTCTTATGAAACAACCTCCATCAGAAAAGGGAAGAAAATGTAAAGTTTATTATGGAACTCAAGTTTCTGTAAGGCCTCCAACATTTATTATATTTATAAATGATAAAGAATTAATGCATTTTTCCTATGAAAGATATCTAGAAAATCAAATTAGAACACATTTCGGATTTTCTGGAACTCCAATAAAATTAGAATTTAGACAAAAGGGTAAATAGTTATGAAATATATTATTGTTATAATAATAACTTATCTTATTGGATGCTTTTCTTCAGCATATATAGTAGGTAAGTTTTTTAAGAAAATAGATATTAGAAATTTTGGAAGTGGAAATGTAGGTTCAACAAATGCTTTAAGAGTTATGGGGGCTAAGGTTGGAATAATTACATTTTTATTAGATGTTTTAAAAGGAATATTAGCCGTTTATATAGGCAGACTTCTATTGGGAGATATTGGGGGAATAATAGGTGGTTTTTTTGCAGTAGCAGGTCATAATTGGCCAGTGTTTATTGGTTTTAAAGGTGGAAAAGGTGTAGCAACATCTATAGGTGTACTGTCCAGCTTATACGGATTCATAATATTAATACCACTAATTATAACCTTAGTAATAATATTAACTACCAAGTATGTCTCAGTAGGTTCGATGTCTTTTTTACTTGTAACACCAATAGTATATTCTATATTTGTAAGGCCATTTAGAATAGAATTCTTTATTTTAGCATTTTTCTTAGCTCTATTTGGTCTT
>NZ_JBQDAA010000058.1:0-12064 GCF_052089545.1 Tissierella sp.
CTGCTTTTTTAGGTTTCCATGTAGCAGTATTTTTTTCACTATAGTCCTGTATCATCGTCCACTTATTTGTAGATAAGTCCTTTATATAAAACTTGTAAAGAACTCCATTATCACTCACTGCATCTGCAGTCAATGTATGATTTTGACTTGTATATCTACGACCTGAGATAGTAAAATCTGTAAGACTTATGAGAGGTCCAGACTTTATAGTAACATTTTTATAAAGATGTGTATCTTTAGCTTCTTTACTTTCTTTATCTTTTATATGAACCCCATACCAATAATTACCTGCCTTTTCAGGTACCCAAGTAGCAGTGTTTTCTTCACTATAGTCCTGTATCATTGTCCACTTATTTGTAGATAAATCCTTTATATAAAACTTGTAAAGAACTCCGTTTACACTGCTTGCACCTGCTTCTAGTGTTTGAATACTCTTTCCCTCTAGATTTCCTTTAATACTAAAGCTTTCTAGTTCAGTTTTCCCATTCTTTTTTATGTATGTTTTAGGTTCTTTTACTTCTTCTTTTTGTTCTTTATCTTGAGGTCTTTTTCCTTCTATTTCTAGACTCTCTTCTTCTTTTTCATCTTCTATTTCTAGAGTTTGAATTTCTTCCACTTCTAAACTTTCAGTTTCTTCTACTTCTTGTATTTTTTCTTTTTCTTTTATCTCCTTTACTTCTACAGAAGTTGATACTTCTGGTATAGCTATATTTGGTTCTGCTAGTGCTATATTTGTCATATTTAAACTTATAATAGTAGCAAGTGACAGTGCGGCTACTCTCTTTTGTCTTTGATTTGTTTTTTTCATTATATCCCCTTTCTAAATTCTTTTATTAAAAAATATTATGTAATAATTCCCAATTATTAAAAGCTATAGCATATATTATATAATACAAAACCATAGCTTTCAATCAATCTTTAAAATTCCTTACCTTTTTTTCCCAATCCAAACTTATATAATATAAAGTTTACTATTCTTTTTGATGCAAGTCCATCCCCATAAGGATTTATTGCATGTTTCATCTTCTTATACTCTTCTTCATCTTTTAACAATAAATTCGCTTCTTTAAATATATCTTCCTTCTTAACACCTACAAGTTTTACCGTACCAGATGCTACAGCTTCCGGTCTTTCTGTTTCAGTTCTAAGTACGAGTACTGGCTTTCCAAGTGCTGGCGCTTCTTCCTGTATCCCACCAGAATCTGTCATAATTAAAGATACTCTATCCATTAGATTATGCATATCTCTTACTTCTAAAGGTTCTATAAGGTGAACTCTTTCAACATCACCTAGTATCTTAGAAACTGTTTGTCTTACTAGAGGATTTAAATGCATAGGATATACTACTTCTACATCTTCATTCTCTTTAACGAGAGACTTTACAGCCATACATATATCTTCCAAAGGTTCTCCTAAGTTTTCTCTTCTATGTGCCGTGAGTAGTATATATCTCCTATCATCAAAGTTTAACCTTTTTAAATGGTCATCTTTAAAAACATACTCCGGATCTACAGTATAGTTTAATGCATCTATTACAGTATTTCCTGTTATAAATATATCTTTAACTATGTTTTCTTTCAATAAATTTTCTTTGTTTGTTTTTGTAGGTGCAAATTGTAAGTCCGCAATATTTCCTGTAAGAACCCTATTCATCTCTTCTGGATATGGTGAATATTTATCATAAGTTCTAAGGCCTGCTTCAACATGACCTATTTTAACTTTATTATAAAAGGCAGCCAAAGCACCTGCAAATGTAGTAGAAGTATCCCCATGGACTAATACCAAGTCTGGTCCAAGATCTTTCATAACTCCTTCAAGTCCCTCTAAACTTCTAGTTGTTATACTAGTTATAGTTTGCCTATCTTTCATTATGTTTAAATCATAATCTGGTTTTATACTGAACATTCCTAAAACTTGATCTAACATTTGTCTGTGTTGTCCTGTAACACAGACAAAGCTTTCAACCTTTTCATTTTTCTCTAACTCTTTGACAAGCGGAGCCATCTTTATAGCTTCAGGTCTTGTCCCAAATATGCTTAAAACTTTTACTTTATCCATTTTTTATCTCCTCTTTAGTAATTCTATAGCGGTTCTTTAGCAGTTCTTTATAAATCTTTATTATTTCCTTTACAACTACTTCGCCTGAAAATCTAGTTTCTATTTCTTCAGATATATCTTTCCTACTATACTTATCTGCATTTTGATACATATATTTCATTGAACTTACCAGCTGATCTTGGTCTCCCACGTCAACAAGGATTCCATTTTGTTCATTTATATATCCTTCAGGCCCACCACTTTTAGTACTAATTACAGGCACACCCATAGCCAAAGCCTCAATACATACAACTCCAAATGTTTCAGACTGTGATGCCAAAACAAACAAATCACTTCTTTGCAAAGCGTCTGCTATCTCTTCTCTAAAACATAAACCCATAAGTTCTACCTGAGATTCTAGACCATAGTATTTTATAAGCTTCCTGAGTTTAGACTTTTCAACACCTTGTCCAAATATTTTTAATTCTACATTTTCCATGCCTTTAAAGGCTTCATAAAAAGCCTTTATAAGTAAATCCATCCTCTTCAATTTTATAAGATTTCCAGTAGATATAATCTTAAATTTATCCCCTTTTATTTGTTCTTTATACTTAAATACCTCTAAATCAACTATATTGGGAATATAAATAGCATCAATATCAAAATTACTATTTATCTTATCTACAAAAGATTTACTTACTCCTATAACACGATCAGCACTTCTATAGGCAGTAGTAGCAGAGTCTAGTATGTTTTTATCTATTTTATCAGTATTTATTTTAGAAGAATGTTCAGTTATTACAAGAGGAATATCTATCTCATCTTTTAAAAATGAAGCTGAATAAGCTGAATTAGTAAAGTGAGCATGTATTATATCAGGTTTTCCTTGTTCTTCTTCTATTTTTTTATATAGTTTTTTCAATCCTCTTATGCTTAAGGCTCTTAAGACTTTTAACGGAACTTGTCCCAGTGGAACATTTATAGAATATATATCTATACCATCCTTTTTTATCTTTCTGACGCCCCATTTTCTCCATCTTCTTAGCGATCTATAGTCAATAGCTGCATAAGTAACCTTAACGCCTTCTTTAGCAAGAGCTTTAGCTTGGTCATATTCAAATATTCCATATGTCTTATATTTATCTGTAGGGTAACCCCTAGCTACAAGTAATACATGCATGTTTTTCACCTTTTCTTTTTAAACCTTACTAGTAGATCTCACTGTAAAGTTCCGTTATCCTTTCCCAGCTAAAGTTATCTACATTTTCTAAAGCACCTTTAGAAATCTTGCTATAATCTTTTACAATATCTTTTATCCTATTAAATATTTCCTCATCATCATCATATTTAACACTAAAACCTACTTCACCATCTTCAAACCTACCATCAAACCCCTGCCCTTTAGTATATATAACTGGCATCCCTTGAGACATAGCCTCTAGATATACTAAACCAAAAGTTTCATGTTTAGAAGGCATAACAAATATATCCGATTCTCTATAGTATTCTATAAGTTCTTCTTTGCTTATATGAGGTATGTATTCTATAAAAGAGTTTTTCTCTATCATATTATTAAAACTTTCATCCTTTATCTTGCCTATAATAGTATAGTTTATTTTATATCCTTCCTCTATAAGTTTTTTACAAGCTTCAATAGTAGTTCCAATATTTTTATTCTTATCTATTATTCCAACATATAATAATTTTATAGCGCCCTTATCCGGAGCCGATCTATCATAGTACTTATTTTCAAGCCAAAATTTATCTATACCGTTTGGAATTGTAGTAGATTTGTTAAATATATCTTCTTTTTTATCTTCATCTATATATTTATCTAAAACATGTTTTTTATAAGTTTCTGAAATAAATATTATTTCTTTAGCATTTTTTAATATATTAACACCCAATTGTCTTAAATGAATCATTTTAGAAAAGAAAACATTTATATCAGTATTTCTTACAGCAACAATATAAGGAATACCATATTCTTTATATAATTTATATGCTATAAAGCCATTAGAAAAAAGGGAATGTGCATGGATTAGGTCATATGAAGATATATCATATGTTTTTATTATATCTTTATATATTTTAGAATGTTTCAAACTAAACAGAACTCTATCATATTTGCCATGGTTTTTACTGATATAAGAAAACTCCCCAAGGTCTAGACTAGAAGTATCTATATTTTTTGCTACTGGAACATATACATCTATATCTAGACCTTTTTTAATTTGTTCTTTATAAAGATTTTTATAAAAACTACTAACACTATAATAGGAGTTTATATGGAGTACTTTCATACTAAAGTCTCCAATAAGAATAGCCTTTTTTAACTAATTCTTCATTATCCAATATACTTTTAACATCTATAACTACTCTTTCTTCATTAGTTAAATCACCAAATAAATCTTCGAAGTTTTCTATGCTAAGACCCTTAAATTCATCGTGTCCAACTGCCATAACTAAACAATCTATATCTTTAACATCTTCTAAACTTGTAAGCTTTAAACCATATTCATACATTACTTCTTCTTTATCTGCCCTTGGATCAACTATAATAGGCTCTACCCCATATTCTTTTAAAGTATCTATTATATCTACAACTTTAGAGTTTCTAATATCAGGACAGTTTTCCTTAAAGGTAAGACCAAGTATTAAAACCTTAGCTTCTTTAACAAGCTTATTTGTTTGTATCAACTTTTTAATTATATTATTAGCTACAAACTCTCCCATTTTATCATTTATCTTTCTTCCAGAAAGTATTATTTGACTATGATAACCTAATTTTTCCGCCTCATATACAAAATAGTAAGGATCCACACCTATACAATGCCCACCTACAAGACCTGGATAAAACTTAAGTGCATTCCACTTTGTATTCATAGCATCTATTACATCTTTACTATCTATTTCCATCTTATCAAACACCATAGCAAGCTCATTCATAAAAGCTATATTTATATCTCTTTGACTGTTTTCTACAACCTTTGCTGCTTCTGCGACTTTTATAGAGCTTGCTCTATGTACTCCCGCATCTATTATAAGTTCATATACCTTGGCTATAATATCTAAACTATCATTATCCATACCCGAAACTATTTTAACTATCTTTTCCAAAGTATTTACCCTGTCACCTGGATTTATTCTCTCAGGTGAATATCCTACTTTAAAGTCAACACCATATTTAAGTCCAGACTCTTCTTCTAATATAGGAACACATACATCTTCTGTAACACCTGGATATACAGTAGATTCATATACTACTATAGAACCTTTAGTTAAATTTCTACCAACTGTCCTACTAGCTCCTTCAACTGGACTTAAATTTGGAGTCTTGTCCGGCTTTATTGGAGTTGGTACAGAAACTATATGAAACTTAGCCTCTCTTATATCTTCCTCTACATGAGTAAAGTTTACATTACTATTTTTAACTCCTTCATCTCCTACTTCATTTGTAGGATCAACACCAGATTTGTATAGTTCTATTTTTTCTTTATTTAAATCATATCCTATTACATCTACCTTTTCAGCGAATGCAACTGCAAGTGGCATACCTACATAGCCTAAACCTATGATCGCAATTTTCTCTTGTCTATTTTTTAATTTTTCGTATAAACTCATTTACTATCTCTCCTCATCAAATTTAGGACTAACTATTTCTTCTCCCTTTCCCAATAGATAATAATTAAATCCTTCATCCTTTATCTTTTTCTCGTCTAAAAAGTTTCTAGTGTCAAGTATATTTTTTTGCTTCATAGTTTCAGATATCTCTCTAAGAGGCAAAGCCTTAAATATATCATGGTTTACTGCTAAAATTAAAAGATCACTATCTCTTGCAGCATCAGACATACTATTATACTGGTGATTTTCTATATTTACATGTGGATCGTAAATCTTCACATTTATATCTTTATCTTTAAGCAGTTCTATAAGCTCTACAATAGGACTTTCTCTCATATCATCTATATTTGGCTTATAAGTTACTCCTAATATTGTAACAGTATTACCCTTTATATTATCAAGTATTTTTTCTACTCTTTCACTCACAAAAGTTGGCATGGATTCATTAGTCTCACGAGATAATCTTATAATCTTAGCAAGATCTGGATTCTTCTCAACTATAAACCATGGGTCAACAGCAAGACAGTGTCCACCTACACCTGGTCCTGGTTGATGTAGATTTACCCTAGGATGTTTATTTGCAAACTTTATAACATCCCAAGAATTTATACCTGTATCCTCACAAATCTTAGCAAGTTCATTTGCAAGAGCTATATTTACATCTCTGTATGTATTTTCCATCATTTTGCACATCTCAGCCGTTGTAGCAGTGGTCAAGTATATTTCTGCATTTACAAAAATCTTATAAAGATCCCTTATCTTTTCGGCGGACTCCCTATTTACTCCCCCTACTATTCTATCGTTATTTACAAGCTCCCAAAGTATCTTACCTGGAAGTACTCTCTCAGGTGAATGTCCTACATATAGATCTTTACCAACTTCAAGTCCAGACCTTTCAAGTATCGGTACTAATAGATTTTCTACCGTTCCAGTAGGAGAGGTAGATTCAAGTATAACTATGTCCCCTTTTTTAAGATACGGAACTATCATTTCCGTTGCAGATACTACATAATCCATATTCGCAGTCTTGTCCTCATTCATAGGTGTAGGTACAGCTATAATAAAAGCATCAGCTTCATGCGGTTTAATATCAGCCTTTAAATGTCCTGATCTTACAGCAGCTTGAACCATTATATCTAAATAAGGTTCTTCTATAACAATCTTACCTTCATTTAATGCATCCACTACCTCGGTATTTACATCTACACCATATACCTCGTATCCATGTGTCGCAAACATAGCACTAGTAGGAAGACCTATATATCCTAGACCTACTACACATAATTTTTTATTTTCCATTGTTCTACTCTCCTAACCTATTAGTTTGAAATTTATTTACATCATTTATACCATTTAAAAGTCTTTATCTAAATCTCTGATTTTTTCTATAAAACTACCCATTAAAATTATATCATAAACTTGAAATATGTAAATAAAAGCCTTATAAATAAGGCTTTTTTCTTTAAATTTAAATAAATTAATATATAAATCATCCTCTTACAGATACAAATATAGTTTTTAAAAATATATCTGTATCAAGTTTACAGTTAAGATTTTCAACATATTCCACATCAAGTTCTACCTCTTCATACCAAGATGAATTATCTTCAAGAGCTATTTGAGCCAACCCTGTAGTTCCAGGTAAAACTTCAAATCGTTTTTTCTCAAAGTCTGAAAGCATATTAAACCCACTAACACTCTTTTCTTCAAAAGGTCTAGGACCTATTATGCTCATATCACCTTTTATAATATTTATAACATGTGGAACTTCATCAAGTTTTGTTTTTCCTAAAAGTTTACCCATAATAGTAAGCTCCGCATCTCTATCATAAGTTTTAGTTCTAAACTCATATATTTTAAATATCTTACCATTTCTTCCAATTCTTTTTCCCACTAAAAACACAGGTCCTTTAGACTCTAGTCTTATTAATAAACCTATAATTAAAATAGGTATAAATAAGACTAATAAAGAAGATACAGCCAAAGCAAAGTCTACAAACCTTTTTAAGACCAAATATACTTTCATCCTTAACACTACCCTTCATTCAAAATAATATTATCTGCTATAACTATTTTCATATATTTTATCCTTATAAATGTAAGAAAGGATATTTAGTATATTAAAATATTATAGATGGATGAATTGTAAGAATATAAAACTACTATATTTAAACCTTTTTTATCTCTATTTTCTTTAGTTTATTCTTAGTCTAATACTTGATATTATAGCATAAATGCTCAATCACCACAATTTAACATTTAGCTATAAAACACCATTCTTACATTCACCTATATTTATAGCATTTCCCTTTTTAAACTTATCTAAACTGATAAATTTTTTCTAATACTTTAATATTATATATTCTAAATAAAGTCTTATAAAAAAATAAGAAACTAGCATTTCTTCTAATTTCTTATTTAATCTTCTTAATCTATTTAATTTTTAGCTTGTCCCATTTTTTTATAGTTTTATTGAAAAACTTTATATATGAACCTTCAAGCTTTAAATGTGTAGAATGTACCTTGTTTAACTGTTTTAAGTTTTTGCCATTCAAGTCTGAGCTATATATGTGTCCTCCACTTGAATAGTTACTAAAGTAGATCTTATTACCAGCTACAACTAGATACGGAGCCCTGTTGCTTGATAGCTTTTTAACTTTAAAACTGTCTAAATCAACACTGTATAGTTTATCTTTATCATTTGTGTTTCCAAAATATAAACTGTTTTTATATTCAAAAGGATTGTAGGCATTGCTAAGTGCCTCGTATTTAGTATCCGTTGCTTTAGGAAATATATCCCTATTTGGTCGATGAGTTGCAGAAAACTTCTTATCTGAAACTAAAAAGTACTTATAACTTAATATATGATTTCCATCAACTACTATAGGATCATCTTTTGTAGTATCAATATTATAATATTTCCCATTTATTTTTACCTTATTCCAGGCATGAAGCCCCCAACCTTTTTTACCAAGTGTGTCACCTATAACATAATGATTTTCTATATCAAGGGCATCTAAAAACCTATAAGTTAAAAGGGCATATCCCTGGCAAACTGCTTTTCCTTCTGTAAGAGCAGCATAAGCTGAATGTGAAGTCTTTATAGTATCGTTTGAATATCTTGTATTATTTACCACGTGGTCATGAACTGCTTTTACCTTTTGAAATTCATTCATACCTGGTTTTATTATTTTTCCAAGTATTTTATTTATTTCAGTATCCATAAATGCTTCTTCTTTCTTTGTGTTATAATACTCTGCCTTAAGAACTACCTCTGAACTATCTCCAACTTTTTTAACTCCAGGAGTTATAGATTTTATAGCGCCTCCTATATAAGAACCATCAGAATATATATCTCTTATAATACCCCTTACCTCATCTGAACTAATACGTCCCTCATATACAATACTAATATCCGCCTCAAAATCTTCAAGTTTTTCTTTCATAACCTCTTTAAGTGATTGTGGACTATTTGGCATAGTTTCAAAACTTGGAAAAAATCTATCACCATCACCAGGTTCTTTATTATCTTCTTTTATAATTCCAAGACCCAGTTCTATATTTCTAAATACAGTATCACCTATAGATAAATTCCCACCTAAAACAGTTGTACTAAGTCCTTTTTCCTTTATATACTTTTCATTTCCATAATTTAAAGCCTTATCATTATTTAAAAGTATAGGCGAGTTTTCCTTTGCACCTAGATAGCCACCAACTACTGCATCTGCATACTTATATCCATTTGCAAGTATTATTTTTCCAGGATTCTTTATATATTCTTCAGCAATCCTTATAGCAGTATCTTCTCTACCTTTTCCCTCTATACGTTTAACATTTATATCTAAACTTTTAAGTGTCTTTTCAACCTTTTTACTTACAGCATTTTCTCCACCAACTATAGTCACAGTCTTTATACCTGAACTCTTTAAATAATCTAATGTCTCCTGTTTTAGCTTGTCCTTATTTGTTAATAGAAGTGGAACATTTTTATTAGCAGCTATAGGACCAATAGCAAGAGCATCAGCATATACACCATAACCTAAGGTTAAAAAAGCCTCTTTTGAATCTGATTTTATAGATTCCTTAGATACATTTATAGCAGTTTCTTCTCTGGTTTTTCCTTTTATTCTATTTACAGCTAAGCCTAAGTTTTTTAACTCTTTTTCCACTATAGGTTCTACTATGCTTTCTCCACCAATTATAAACACTTCTTTAGCCTCTAGCCTTTTAAGCTCTTTTACTAAAGATGTATCTAGCCTATTTTTATGGCTCATAAGAATAGGAGCATCCTTTTTTCTAGCCAGTATAGTTCCCGTTAAAGCATCCACTTCACCGGTATATCCTACTACTATTGCAGTTTTAGCTCTTTTAAAAGCCTCCTTACTTACTGAAATAGAAGTTTCTATTCTGTTTTTACCTTCTAGCCTTTTCACAACCGGTTCTTGCTTCTCTGCATTTGTTCTATTATTTAAAATGCAGAAAAACAAAACTGTAAATATCACTACTCTTTTAAACCTTCTCATTTAATCATCCTCCATATATGTATATAAGTCTTATGTAATTAATGTGTAATAATTTTATGTCCTATGTAATCAATATGTAATCCCAATATCTATTATCGGTCTTTTTACAATAACATTCTAGTCTTTTCTGGAAATATTTTACATTTTTTATATTTCTTTCATATTACATCCCAAATCTTATCTTTTACTCTCTTTACCTTTTATAAATCTACATAAAAAATGGAGTTATTGAACGTTTGTTCAATAACTCCATTTTTATTTTATTAAGTTTATCTATTTTTTAAAAGGAAGAATAACAGATTGAACTCCAGCAGCTTCAAGTTGTTTTTTCCTTTTCTTAGCATTTTCTTTTGATTTAAAAGAACCTGCTAAAACTCTATAGTAAGTATCACCTACTGCTTCTCCACTATACTTTATCCCCAAGGTATCTAGTATAGAAGTAGATATAGCTGTTACTATCTTTTCTTCTTTTTTTACAAATATTTCATTGTCAAGAGTATTATCTATAAATCCAAGTTCTATTAAAATAGCTGGCGACTTAGTCTCTCTTAAAACATGAAAATTTGCCTCTTTAACTCCTCTGTCAACAAAGCCTGTATCCTTAAGTCTCTTTTGAATCAAACTTGCTAAAGGCTTAGCCTTTTTATATCCACTTTCATAAATATAAGTTTCTACTCCTCTAGCCTTTTCCGGTTTAAAAGCATTACGATGAAAAGATAAAAAATAGTCATAAGCCTTTTTCCTCTCAAAATCACTTCTCGACTTTAAACTAAGAGTCCTATCACTACTTCTAGTCTCATCAACTACTATACCAAAGTCTCTAAGTCTTTTAGCAACAAGCTTTCCTATTTTAAAATTATCGTCCTTTTCTTTTCTTCCTCTATAGACAGCACCAGGGTCTACTCCTCCATGTCCATAGTCAAAACAAATAATAGCCATATTTTCCCCTCCTATATATAAGTGTTTGTTATTAATATATAGGTTTAAAAAATTATATTACTATAGATATTTTTTAATAAATAAAACTTTTAAATAATCTCCCTCTTTAAACTTATCTATAGTCTTAAAATCATCAGGAAGTGAATACTCTTCAAGAAGTTTATATTTAAATCCTGTTTCTTTAAAAGCTTCACTCACAAAACTTTTAAACTTATTCATATCAAAGTTTGCACAGTTTGTAGAGGCAATTATAGTACCACCATCTTCTGTTATAAGTATAGTTTCTTTCAATAGGTCCTTATAGTCTTTTTCAGCACTAAAGCTAAAACCTTTAGACTTAGCAAAACTTGGTGGATCCAATATACTTAAATCAAACTTTATGTTTTTTCTTAAGGCATATTTAAAATAGTTAAAGGCATTGTCAACTATTATCTCTTCTCCCTCAGGATCTATACGGTTTATCTCAAACTGCTCCTTTGTTTTAGGTAAACTCCTATTGGCAAGATCTACAGAAGTAGTCTTTTTAGCCCCTCCAAGAGATGCAAAAACTGAAAATGCACCAGTATATGAAAAGGTGTTTAAGACTTTACTCCCCTTAGAATACTTATCCCTTATAGCCTTTCTAACTTCTCTTTGGTCTAAAAACACTCCTACCATAGCACCTTCATTTAAATATATTGCAAAGTTTACTCCATTTTCCTTTACTATAAGAGGAAAAGTTGCCCTCTCTCCCATAACAAAATCATCTTCTTCTATATATTTACCTTTTTTGTGGAATCTCTTTTTTTCATATATTCCTTTAAAATATGTTAACTGACTTAAAGACTCTAGAATCACTTCTTTAAACTTATAGATTCCCTCACTATACCAGTTTATAAGTAAAAACTCCTTAAAGTATTCAATAGTAAGTCCTCCTATACCATCACCTTCACCATTAAATA
>NZ_JBQDAA010000059.1:0-12046 GCF_052089545.1 Tissierella sp.
TCTTGTGGATAACACAGATATTTTTAAAAATCACATTCTGCAACTATCTAATTTATTTACAAAACTATTTAAGTCAAAATATATCTATCTCACTTTCAAAATACTATATATTTATAACTTATCTTATATTCTATAGTTATCTAACCTCTTAGTGTTAACTTTACCCCTTATAATCCAGTAAGTTATGTTTTCATTGTAAGCTCCTTTTCGTGCAAGTTCACGTCTACAGTTTGTACACCTTAGGTGACCTTTATTTCTTTTTAAATCTATTTGAGATTCTATAATTCTTGGAAGCTGCATTTTTATTAAATTACCTTTTCCACCTTTTGCATATATAGCTATAGAAGTTTTACAATGCCCACAAGAAACTTGGAGTGGATATGTATTGCGTTTTTTCCTATATAAAGGATTTTTATATAACATGAAACCCTCCTATTTCTTTAAATCTTTATAGTTCCTTTATCTATCAAATCTAAAAACTTATTGAAATCTTCAATATAAAGATCTGATAAGTTTACTATTTCTCCTTTATTTTTTAACCCACTATCATCTTCTACACCAACAACTTTTAAACCTGCCTTTTTAGCAGAAACCATTGGATATAGGGTATCTTCAAACATATATATTTCATCTGGATTTAAGTTTAGCCTTTTAGGCAAGAGATCAAAAAACTTTCTATCGCCCTTGCTTAAACCAGTGTTTTCACAAGTTTGAATAAATTCAAAATAGTTTTCTATATTATATCTTTTTAAAACACTCTCTATAAGTTTTTCATGTATAACGCTAGCTATTGCTATTGTAATTCCTTTACCTTTTAATTTATTTAACAATTCTACTACATCTGGTTTTAATTTTACTTCTTCCCTATAATATTTAAATAGTAGTTCGTCCATTTCCTTTTGTATTTCTTCTTTAGTTTTTCCTATCTTATATTTTTCTTTCATATATAAAATGCCTTCACTAACTGTCAATTTTTCTAGAGATTTTTCTAAATCATTTAAAGCTACTATCCCTATAGAATATAAATAATTTCTTGCTAGATTGCTCCAAAACCCCATACTGTCTACAAGTGTACCATCAAAGTCAAATACTGCAGCTTTCATAATATCTATCCTTTCGTCTATCTTTTATTATATTATTTAAATTATATCACAACATGGGACAACCCTGCATATGCTAGTATTAAGAAAGGAGTTGTTATTATGAATCATAATTCACCATGCTATAATAAAATATCGATAGATATGCTTGAACTGTTAACAGACTTTAGTGATTCTATAAATCAAATTACGGTATTAAATGACTTTTTACTCACTGAAGATTTATTTAGTAAAAATTCTAACTTTACTCAATATCTATACTATTTTGATATGGGAAGATACTATCACTTTAGATGTATGGGTTATATGGAAGCTTTAGTTCTAACTAAATGCTACTGTGTTAAGAGCCTTTGCTATTGGAAGACAAAGCTTGTTATGCCAGCGTCTAAAAATATCAATTTAGCACTTAATTATTTAAATAAGTTAAAGTCAAATCCTAATTTATCATGTAATCCAACATTTCAAGCATTGATAGTAGAAACTGAAGAATTAATGGAAATTGCTATGGAAATAATGGATCTAATTAAATGTTACGACCTACCATGTTAGTTTAATTTCTAATAAAAATAAAGGCTTATGTTAAGTTCATCTACACTTATCGTTAAGCCTTCATTTTTATAATTAAATACAGATTTATTTTATATTTTTATTTACATTTAATATTTGAAATTTGAAATTTCTATTTATTATCCTTATATTTCTAAACGTATTTTTATTTATCTTTATATCATCTACAAAAAGTAAACCTTCTATATTTATATATTCAATATATTTATATATTCAATATATCTATCATATTTATCCCTTATCAGATAAATATATTCTAATAATTCTTCTAATCCTTTATACATATATTGTATGTTATTTGTATATTTTATTTCACCTATACTTATCTTTACTATGTTTTTCTTTATCTTGTCTCTTTTAATTATAAGAAGGTCAGGTCTGCCAGCCCATACAATATTTGAATCTTTTCTCTCGCCTAGTTCTTTACAAATTTTGTTTTTCCTATCTAATATTTTAATTCTTCTTTTTAGATAAGTGTTTGAACTATTTTCTATATCTTTTCTACCTATATTAAACTTTATATCATTTCCACCTACACTGTCATGATAAATTTCATATAGGTATTTATCATCTTCTACTTTTGCAAGAAAGTCTTCTTCTCCGTCTAATATATTATATTTCAGATTTTTCGAAGGAAATTTAAATCGAATATATTTAAATATAGAATATAGTTCAAATACAGTATTTTCATCTGCTAACTCTATAAATGTTTCAGAAAATAGTTTCCCTATCTCTTTTTTATCTAATTTCATAATATCTCTATATAATTTTAATATCCTTGCAGAATCTCTGTAGATCTTATTCCTACTATTTAATACATCAAATATCATTTTATCAGTTATCTCTACCTTAGAAATATCTATTCTCTTTATATAAATATTTTTCTTATATATGTTTGATATTATATTTGCCATCTTTTCTCCATTTGCGTACCAAGATTTATCCTTAAATCTTTTCATATCTATTTCAAAATGAATTATATTATAGATTATACTTATTGCTTTTTTTAAGACTAAGTTTTCTTTTATATCATATAGCTTATCTATGTTATCACATACAAACTTAGTCTTATCTTTATGCATAGTATTAAATCTATGTTCTATAGTTTTATTCCAATCAATATTTCCTCTTACCTCACCATTGAAAAGTTTCTTATGGAGTTTAGTAGAGTTTTTTATATCCCTAATAGTTCTTTCTAAAGTTAAAGTGTAGTCTTGAACCTCTTTTGAGAGTATAAAATGAATTTTTAAAATATCAAATATATTATCAAAGGAAAACTCATCTATAGTAAAAAAACTTTTAGGATTGATAATTCCTTTTTTAAAATAGATTATTAATTCCTCTTTTATTCCGTCTATCATCTCATCTTTACTTATCTTAACCCTATTATAAATAGTCATATCTACTTACCCGCTAAACTTATATTGAAGAAGTCCTCTATAGATTCTATAAGCCTTGTCTCATCTTCTATAAATTTTAGCTCCTTTAAGCCTTCTATAAATAAAATTATATCTTCAGTAAATAGTCCCTCTAATTGAGGAAGAATATAGATTGATATAGCTGAAGTGTAGTCTCCACCATTGACTATAAAGTTTCCAATATCTTCTACGATAGCAGGTCCTATTTTTCTATACTTATTTATAACTTCCCATAAATCAGATATGTTTTCACATCCATTAAAATCCAAGTTTATATTCCACAACTTAAAAAACTTTTCTACTAAACTTCCATCTATATCTTTAGGTATAGCTACTGGAATAAAGGCAAAACGTCTCATAAAGGCATAGCTCATCTCATAAAGTGATGTTTTATCAAAGGTATTCATAGTTCCTATAATTCGCCAATCTTTGGGAATTATATATTGATTATCCCTTGATTCTAAATCTTCCCCAACATCTTCTAGGTTCTCTTCTAGTGTAATTTCTATATTTTCTCCCTTACTATCTCTAAGTCCAAGCTCTACATCATCTCCAGATAAAGCTGAGAAAAACGGTCCAAATGCCTTATCTATATCTGCCCTATTTATTTCATCTATGATGAGCCAACTATTAATATTTTTACCTTCTTTAGATTTGAAAGAAGATAAAAATATCCCCTCTTCAAAATATAAGTCTCCCTCTGCAGTTGGTTTATATCCACCTATTGTGTCATATGATGACCAGTCAGACATTGCAGTAACCATCTTTGAATCTGCCCCATAACTTTTACTTATAACTTTTGCAATTTTAGACTTTCCTGTACCAGGTGGTCCTATAAGGATGATACTTTTACCACTTTTAAGAGCTATTGATATTTGATTTTTTAAAACTTCTGGATTTGTAAAGTGAAGGTTTTCAAAGTCTAGAGCTTTAGAAAAATCTATAGATAGTTGAACTTTGGGCTCAAAACTTCTTAAGGCCCACATCCCTTTTCCTATTCCATCTACACTATAAAATAAATCTTCATTATCTTCTTTATAAATTTGTGTATCTGATGAATGTTCTTGTATTATTAATCTTATAGTTCCTTCAGCGCTAGATTTACTTGAAAATTTTTCATATTCAAATCTAGGATCAGCTTTTACATAGTCAAATATATCTTTTATCTTTCCTTTTTTACCAATTAAGTTAAATGCATCTATAACCGCATCTAATCTTTTACTACTTATTGTCCTAGTACCTGTTTTTCCTGCATCCATATTTTGAAGTGCTTTATCAAGTGTCCTATAGTTTTTAAACTTGCAATATGTATCTCTAAATTTTTTAAGTTTTTTAGTGTTTTCTATATAGTGAGTAAGCAAAGTTGCCTTATTTAAAACAATTCCCATACCCTCTAGCACCACAATGGACTTTGCAACCATTCCATTTAATATTGGAAATATATTGGGTTTTAAACAGTGTAAAATCATAGATGCTGATCCCGTTTGAATACCACTTATTCCATTTTTAAATCCATCTTCTAAAATATTAAATATCTTATCTTCATCCTTTAAGTCCTTTATTTCTATCATTAAAGATATAAACTTTCTAGCTTCTTCACTACTAGTATTCTTTTTAAATGTCCAAAATCCTGTTCCAAACATTCCAATAGAATCTTCATCTTTTTCTCTATTTTCATATTGACGATTTTCAGCATTCTCCTGAATCTTTTCTAATACTGATTTCATTCTAATCTTTTCCTTGTCGATTAAATTACTATCTTCTATCCTCTTAAATTTAACATCTAGGTCCATTCTCCATGTTCCTACTGCCATTGAATAAAGCATATTTAAATCTTTAACACCCAAATCATTTATATTTGATTTAGATAAAGACTCTACTGTTTCTCTTATAAGCTCATATGATCCATCATGTTTGTCAGGATCTATATCATCCATACTCATTATTTTTTCTAATAAATCATTTTCTTTAAATTCTAAGTATAATTTTAAAGCTGATTTATAGGTAGCTGTACCATTATCACGATTTCCATCTATAGGTATTCTATGGTTGTCTGTATTCAATTCTTCTTTAATGCTTTTTAGTCTATCTTTTTTATATAGTTCATCTAAATCTCCATATGTATCTTCTATTAATTTACAATTTCTACTTATTGTAGTGACAGTATCTTTACTATAAGCTTTTATATTTTTTAACCATCTTTCAAATGATTCTTTTTGCATAATATACCTCCCTAATTTATAATCAAGGTTCTTAATCACACCTTTATAGTCTTAGTCCACTCTAGCAATCCATTCTTCAAAGGCTCTAAACCTTGCTTAACACCAGCAAGTCCATAAGATGATATAAGCGTATTATTTATACTTACAGCATGTCTTATCTTAATTTTACATTTACCAGGTCCTCCATCATGAGTATAAAAAAATGCTATATTTTTATCTTTTAGTATCCCATCTTCTAAAACAGTCCTAATAGCTGGAGCAAATGTTCCTGCCCAAATAGGACTACCTAAAAATATAGTATCATATTCATTTAAATCTACTTGAATAGGTTCAAGCTCAGGCTTCTTTTTCATAATGACTTGCCCTCCACCTATAGGATATTTACTAAAGCCTTTTGATTTTAGATCTTTTTTAGGCTTAACCTGTTCCCAGGGTATATTAAGTTCTTCCGATAGATATTCAGCAACTTTTTTAGTACTTCCTTCAAATGAATAAAATAGTATTATTGATTTAGACATATAAGCATCCTCCTCTATTTTATTCTTCCAATTTTTTTAAACTTTCTACCACTGTAACTTGATAATAAAATTTATGTCTTATTTACTAGCTTGTCTTTTAATAAACCTACTTTATCTATGTATTTAAATATTCTATACTTATTCATTATACTATAATTCTTAGGTACTTTTCTACCTAGCTTAAGTTTAACCAACACACTATATGATCATAATTTTAAAAATCTATATAAAACAAGTGGCTTTTCTGTTTTAAACAGTCCAAGCCACTTGTTTTATATAATATTATTTTTTACTTTTTTTTGAGTTAATAAAAAACATCCCACCAATAACTGCAAAAACGCCTATAACTACAGGAACTTTTGGGATCTCAGTTGTTTCACTTTCTCCTTTTTCCCATCTAGCCTTATGTCCCATACTATCATCTACAGTTGCATATTGAACATCTAGGTCCTTATCAAATTTAAAGAAACCTTCATCGTCCACTTTTCCTTTTGATAGTTCATTATCATCCTTATCAAAAACTATAACTTCCATTCTAGGAGAAAATCCTCCTCCATCATATTCAGCCTTTAAAACCCCTGGTTCCTCTAGTGTTAAAAATAATCCATGGGCAAAAACTGTAATAGATGTCATAAGTAAAATTGTTAACACCAATAAAGAAATAACTCTTTTTTTCATCTTTACCTCCTTCAATTTGATATCCAATCCATCTTTACCTTATCTAAAAATTGAACTGCAGCTCCTGTTAAGAGGCCTTCAACTACAAGTAAAGGTAAATAGGAAATTATTAATACATTGATAACTGAAAAATCTCCTGCTGCAAAATCAGAGCTGGTCGTAAACAATATACCAACTAAAATGACAACTGTCATAAAAACTGATAACGCTCCTATAAGGGACGATTTAAGAAAAATATTTTTAAAATCTAATTTCCTATAGGCGAAATTACAAATATATGCAGGAATTGTTAACATTATTGTATTGGCCCCTAGGGCCGTTAATCCTCCGTGCCGAAATAAGATAGCCTGCAATAATAAGGCTGGAAAAAAAGCCAAGGCTGATCTTCTTCCAAGTATTATTCCAATTAGTCCCACTAATAGGGGATGAACGGAAGATGGTCCAATGGGTATAGACAATAATGAGATTGCAAAAAATGTTCCTGACATTAGGGCTACCTTAGGTACTTCCTCGTCCTCTATACCTTTTACTCCGTCATATATAGCCCCTGCTGTTAGAGCATAGGTAGCTATAATAACCGGAGTACTTAATACACCATCTGCAAGATGCACAAAAACCTCTCCTTTTTATAAAATTAATTTATTCAGCAGCTCCTTCATGTTCCTTATCTGGCATGATTTCTATATCTTCACTATTAAATACTTGCATTTGACTTTCAGATGGGTAGTGTTCTGTTACAAGAGCGTATCTTCCATCTTCTGTAATCTCAAAGTCAATATGTCCGTGCTCTGGATCCATTTCTAGTGTATAAACATAATCTGCTTTGGCTTCAAATTTGCTTTCTTGTTTTACAAGCTCTTTGTCTTCAATTACCATTAAATGACCTGCATGATGTTCAAGATCTTCTACATTGTCACCTAACTTTACAAATCCTATATCTAATGTTTCATCTGGACTTGGTCCAAAGTGTAGTAGGTATTGTCCTTTTTTAAGTTCAAATTCTCCGATCCATTCATATGCTCCATGTTCATGATCTTCTTCCTCTTCAGTTTCCCCAATTTCTTCATCTTCAGGTTCTACAGTTTCATCAACTTCAGAATCCTTGTCAGTTTCTTCTATAGCTGTATCATCATCCGTCTTTTCATCTTCTTGGCTGCTACAAGCCACCACTGTCAAGCCTAAACTTAGTGCCAATAATACCATTAGTAATTTTTTCTTCATTTTCATTCCTCCACAATTTTCATATTTTTTTGAATTTCTACAGCTTCATCAATACTTCTTGGTAATACACTATGATCTTTGAATAGCCTATAAAGATAAGGTTTTTCTAGGTCTGTTTTTTCATATATCTTTTCATCTAAAAATACCTCTTCTACTGTTCCCTGATTTATAACTCTTCCCTCTCTAAGTATTATTACATCATCTGCCCATTCATAGGTTAGGTCTACATCATGGGTTGAAAATACTATGGTTTTACCTTGGGCTTTCCACTGGTCCAAAAGATTTTTAAAAAATTTTAGGCTGGATGTGTCTAGACCCGAAAAGGGCTCATCACATAATAAAAGTTCTGGCTCTAAAACTAGGATTCCAGCTAGGGCTATTTTCTTTTTCTGCCCTAGACTTAAATGAAAGGGTGGCCGGTCCATAAGATCTTCAATATCTAATTTCTTAGATATATCTTCAATTATCCTTATTTTTTCAGCTGAACTATAGCCATAGTTATCCAATCCAAATTCTATATCTTTATATACGCTGGTAGAAAAAAGCTGATAATCAGGATAGTCAAAAATATAACCTACATTTTTTTGAAGCTGTTTCAGGTTTTTTTTATTGACTTGTAAGTCAAACACTTTAACAGATCCTATCTTAGGTAAATTCATTCCATTCAGATGATAAAGTAAGGTAGACTTCCCACTACCATTTTTCCCTAGAATAGCAGTTTTACGGTTTTTCTTAATATGTAAACATATATTGTCCAAACCTTTATCGGAATTAGGGTAACTATATGTTAAATTCTTAATTTCAATTGCCAAAATAAACCCTCCTAAAATAAATATCCAACGGTAATTAAAACTACTACAATTATAACTAGCCTAAAACAAAGATCTTTCCTTTGAAAAAATGAGCCTCGACTTTCACCTGTAAATCCTCTTGCCCTCATAGCATCGTACACTTTTTCAGAGTGGCTAGCACTCTTTAAAAAGAAACCACCTATCCATTCACCCCATATCTTTAAAGAGTCTATGGGTCCCCTATTTTTAATACCCCTAGAGTAAAGGGCTTTTCTACCTACCATTACATCTTCAAAAATCATATAAAAATACCTAAAGGTAAGAGCCAGTATTCTATTTAACACTGATGGTAGACCTATGTTCAATACTCCCTCTACCATGTAAAGACTGGTGTGTTTTTTTAAAACAGTCCCCAGCATCAAAGAAGATAGGACAACTTTATATATAATCTTTATATAAAATTCTGTAACTTCAAAACTTCCATCGATTAGAAAGTTTATAAAGCTTGGAATCAGTAGCAGTATAATAAAAGGTAGTACTGGGTAAATCAATTGATAAAATTTAAGATCCTTAAGTATAAGTAAGTAGTAAACAATACTTCCGACACCAATCAATCCCAATACTTCACATGAGTCAATGAGAGATACTAAAAATAAAAAACTGAAGAGATAAAGCAAGGTATATTCTGGATGTTGCTTAATTTTATTTTCCATAATTCCTCCCAATAAAAAAACTCTGACAAAGAGTCAGAGTTTAAAGCAAAGTACATTTGGACATTAAAAATAGATACATTCCAAATTGACATTAAATATCTATGACTCGTAGATATTTCAAAGTAAAATATTCTGACTTAAGCTTCAACAGATAAATTACACCTTCCCAGAAATCATCCAGTGGTATACGTAATTCTCCTAAGCTATTACAGCGGCGAGACCGTGTGAGATTTTCACTCAACTTCCTTTTCATATTTAATTTTCATATTTAGTTCTTTATAGCTATAATACTCTATATATTTAAAGATTGCAAGCTCTTTCTTCTTATTTTAAGCTTTGTTTTTTTCTAAGCTATTCCTTCATAAATTTCCCAACACATTCTCTACTTTTATATTCATGTAAATGGGTATATGATTGTAGATTAAATAAAACTATTTATTGTCAACGTCTACTATAAAATCAATTTTTCTTATTTATATTTTACATATATTCCATAGAGGTTTACAAAATAATCCTTTGTATTTCTTACATCATCAAAATAAATATCAATATCGTTAAATACAAAAAGTATTGAAACATCTTGTCTTTCTAGGATAAAATGCATATCTTCAAAAGGCACTTCAAACTCTCTATTTTCCTCTATAGGATATTTATCTAGTAAATCGTTTAGATATTGGCGCATATCTTTTTCCATGATTATATAGTCATTAAGCTTTACTTCTACTTTAGGAGTCGCATTTGGAGGATTATTTAAATTAATCTTATATATATCATTTCCATCTTTAAAAGTATAGATCATATCCCTCTCTTCATTACCAGTCATATTTAAGCTTAAGGAATAATCACTTATATCTATAGCTTCTGTCTTTATTCTAAAGTTAGCTGAACTATACTCTGTTGCCTCCCTATCTCTTACATAGGTTTTATCAAATCCAAAAGTATCTTTAAATACATAGCTATTTCTTAAATCTTTTTGGAACCATTTAGGAAAGTTTTCTTTTTCAGAATTTGCAATAAAGTTTACTGCCTCAGTAATTTGTCCTCTTTTTTCATATTCAACTTCTTTTTCTGAGCTTACAATAGCATCATCTACTAACATCCCTTGATTGGTTAATATTTCTTCTAATCTATTTACCTGAGAGTTAAAGGTAATATCTCTATATCCAACTATTGGTAACACCCATATTATTGAAATAACAATTGCTGCAAGTGCAATTTTCCTATATGACTTGTTCTTTAAGAAAATTAATAAGAGTATTGATATAAGAGCAAAGATCCAAATCATTAAAAATGAATATTCTGCAGTTTTAAAACCAAATTTATTTATCTGAACAAATAATGCAAAAGCTTCAAATATTAAAATTAAAATCCCTGCAAAAGGATAAACTGTTTTATAAAATTTAGCTAGTTTAGTTTGATGGCTAGATACCATTATATGAAGCCATATTCCTATAATTACATAAGTAGAGGCTATAGAAGATAGTTGATTAAAGGATACATCTATACCTTTGGAAAGAACTCTCATGGACCATATTAAAAGAACTACAGTTAAAGAAATCATAATAGGTATAAGAATATATTCTAATAATACATATATAAACCTAGGTTGCTCTTTTACTTCCTTAATCTTATCTTCATCCTCTCCTGCTATAAAACTTGGAAAGTATCCTAAAAATATAGTATATGTTAAAAATCCAACTATAACACCTAGATACTGGTATATCCTATAATCCATGTTTCTATAAACTAAGGCTTGAAAGGCTCCTAATACTCCTGAAATCCCTATCATTGTTACTAATCCATATATAAAGGAGATTATGAAGGCCCTATGACTAATAAAAAAAGCATCACTAAAACTATTTATCGACTTTGCTTTTGAAGTTATATATATATAACAAACTATAGTTATATATATAGCTACGCTAATTCTTGCTCCTGCAATAAGAGATAAATTAACGTTCCCTGCCCCTGATGTTTTACCACCATAAAAATATAAGAATAAAAAGCTTACAATTGATAAAGCTATTCCACATATATTTGCTAATATAAAGCTTTGATTTCCCTTTTTGTTTTTTACTTCAATATAAGCTACAGTAGCCATTGTAAAAACAGCTCCTAGAATGAAAGATAACTGAAGACTATCAAATAAAAGGTTATATGTCTTTGAAGTTTCCCATTCCATTGATATCCTAACAACTGCTATAACGCTTATTATAAGTGCACTTAAAATAGATGCTGGAAACCTTTTAAATGATTTAAAAGCATCTTTGAAAATTTTCTTTATTGTAGAACGTAAATTTTCCATGATTCTATACCTCCTTCATATAACTTCTATTTTTACATTTATACCCAGAAAACTTAATCTTAGAAGTATTTTAAATAAATTGGTGATCTTATAATATATAAGAATTACATTTTCATATTAACTTTGCTTTATTTTTAACTTCCAGGGTATAGTTTATATTGGGAGGGATATTATGGCTTTTTCAATGAAAGATAAAAATGTAGTTATTACAGGTGGTAGCAAGGGAATAGGACTTGGAATAACAAAAGTCTTTGCAGGTGAAGGTGCAAATGTTATTTTTACTGGAAGAAATAAAGATGACGGTAAAAAAGCAGAAGATGATTTAAAATCTGAAAATTTAAATGCTGAGTTCTTCCAGGCAGATGTTTTAAAATTTGATAAAACTACAGACTTGTTTAAATACGCAAATGACAAGCTTGGTTCAATTGATATCCTTATATTAAATGCAGGAGTATATCCTGAAAAAAGTATAAAAGATATGGAAGTTGAAGATTGGGACAAGGTACTTGATAT
>NZ_JBQDAA010000060.1:0-11887 GCF_052089545.1 Tissierella sp.
ATAATGCATACGAAGTTTCCCAGAAATATGGGCTAAAATCTCGTGACCATTTTCAAGCTCTACTTTAAATATAGTATTTGGTAAAGCATCAATAACTGTACCTTCTACCTCTATAACATCTTTTTTAGCCATTCGGTTTTCGAACCTCCTGTTCAACGAATTTAGATCTCTTTAATTAAAGGGTTCTAAAATTTTTCTTATAAAAGCATTGCTTAGCTTTATCTTATTGTCTAGTTTATATTTTAATTCTGGAACTACAGTATTATAAACATCTAAATGTTTAATCTTCTTCTGTTTGGGGTTATCTAGTTTTCTTAAATCACCATTTACAATCGAAACATAACTTTCATCAATTATATTTAGCACTAAGAAAACTCTTCCCTTGTCACGTCCAGACTTTGACTTAACCACTTGTCCTATGGCTATGTCATTAGTTGAATCCATTAAATTCACCTCGAGAATTCTTATTACTCAGATAAAGAATCTACTATAGTATCAAATATTTGTTTTATTTCTCCTGTACCATCAACATCTACTATAAGACCTTTTTGTCTATAATAGTTTACCAAGGGTTCAGTTTGTTCAAAGTATACCTTGATTCTAGTAGCTACTGTATCTATTTTATCATCTTCTCTTTGATATAATTCTCCACCATCTATATCACATACACCTTCTACTTTTGGAGGTATATTTGTAATATGATATGTAGCTCCACAACTTTTACATACTCTTCTTCCAGTTATTCTTTCTATTAAAACATCTTTATCTGCTTGAATATTGACAACTTTATCTAATTTTATACCCATTTCATGTAGTTCTCTATCTAATGCTACTCCTTGTTCTATAGTTCTTGGAAATCCATCTAGTAAAAAACCATCCTTGCAATCATCTTCTAGCAGTCTATCCTTTACCATAGATATTACTAATTCATCAGGAACTAAAAGTCCCTTATCCATATACTCTTTAGCTGAAATGCCAAGAGGAGTATTAGATTTTATATTCGCTCTAAACATATCTCCCGTTGAAATATGTGGAATGTCATATTTTTTTACTATATTTGATGCTTGGGTACCTTTCCCAACTCCGGGAGGTCCTAATAATATAAGTCTCATGAACTCATCTCCTATAGTTTATTTTAAAAATCCTTTGTAATGTCTCATAAGCATCTGTGATTCTAATTGTTTAACTGTTTCAAGCGCTACACCTACAACTATTATTATAGCTGTACCACCAAAGTTAACATCCATACCAAATAGTTTTGATAATATAACTGGTAAGCTTGCTAAAATTGCTAATGAGAGTCCTCCTACAAATGTTATTCTTGAAACTACTCTATTTAAATATTCTGATGTCGGTCTTCCAGGTCTTATACCAGGAATAAACCCACCATTTTGTTGTAAATTCTTTGAATATTCAACAGTATTAAATTGAATTGCTGTATAAAAATAAGTGAAAAACATTATCAGAATTATCTGCAGTATTGAATATACCCATATTCCAATACTACCTTGTGGTGTTAACCATTTAGTAATCCATCCTGATCCTGCCTGCGTAAATAAACTTATTGTCTGTGGAAGTGCTAATAATGATGTAGCAAATATTACTGGCATAACTCCTGCCATAGATACCTTAACAGGTATATGGGTGCTTTGTCCACCATACATTTTTCTTCCTACAACTCTCTTTGCATATTGAACATTTACTTTTCTTTCACCTTCTTGTAGTGCTACTACAACTGCAATGATAGCTAAAAATACCACACCAAATGTTAGTACCTTAAATATATTTAAGCTACCTGCCGCTACTAATTGTCCAGTCTTTATAAGTTCTGCTGGAAGTCTAGATATGATACCTACAAATATTAGTATTGAAATACCATTTCCAACACCTTTTTCTGAAATTAAATCTCCTATCCAGATTAAAAATGCAGTACCTGCAACAAGTGTTATAACTACTATCATCTTTTGTAGTGTTCCTGTAGCTTCTAAAGCAGGTCTAAATATTCCTAGTGTCATACCAATTGCTTGTATTAAAGCTAATACAACTGCTGCAACTCTTGTAATTTTACCTATTTTCTTTCTACCCTCTTCGCCTTCTTTAGCAAGTTCTTCAAGTCTTGGAATTGCTATAGTTAAAAGTTGAATTATGATAGATGCCGTAATATATGGATATATATTAGTTGCAAATATACTAAAGCTAGAAAATGTACCTCCAGCCATAAGGTCTAAGAATTGTAAAAGTCCACCTTGATTAGATTCAAATATTTCCGCTATCATTGCCTTGTTCATATATGGAACTGGGATATTGGACCCTAGTCTAAATACAAGAAGCATAAGCAATGTGAAGTTTATCTTTTTCCTTATTTCCGGTATCTTCCACGCATCTTTCAAAGTAGAGATCATTTATATCACCTCAACCTTGCCACCTGTGGACTCAATCTTTTCTATAGCTGTTTTACTAAACTTTTGAGCTTTAACTGTTAGTTTAACTTTTAACTCTCCAGTTCCAAGAATTTTAACTCCATCTTTTGAATGAGCTTTTTTAATTAACCCTTCTTCCATTAGTAATTCAGGAGTTACAACTGTTCCTTCTTCAAATCTATTTAAATCATCTATATTTACAGTTCCTATTTCTTTTGCAAATATATTTGTAAAACCTCTTTTAGGAAGTCTTCTAAATAAAGGCATTTGGCCACCTTCAAATCCAGGTCTTACTCCTCCACCTGATCTTGCATTTTGTCCTTTATGTCCTTTTCCGGATGTTTTACCATATCCTGAGCTTATACCTCTTCCTACTCTTTTTTTTGATTTCTTTCCTCCACCTTCATTAGGTCTTAAATCATTTAACTTCATAGAGTTACACCTCCTTTACTTAATCTATAAGTTCGATCATGCTGCTTATTTGATTTATCATACCTCTAATTTGAGGGGTATCACTTTTTTCCAATACTTGATTAACTTTTTTAAAACCAAGTGCTTCAACTGTTTTTTTATGCTTTTCAGTTTTACCTATTGGACTTTTAATTAATTTAATTTTAATCATAGCCATTTAAGAATCCCCCCTAACCTAATAATTCTTCTACTGTTTTGCCTCTTAGTTTTGCAACATCTTCGGCATTTTTCAAATTAATTAGAGCATCCATAGTTGCGTTAACAACGTTTCTCGGATTACTGCTTCCAAGGGATTTTGTTCTAATATCTCTTATACCTGCTAACTCGCACACAGCACGTACAGCACCACCTGCTATAACACCTGTACCTTCTTTAGATGGTTTTAATAATACTCTTCCTGCTCCAGATACTCCAAGTATTTCATGAGGTATTGAAGTTTCTTTTAGTGGTACTTTTATGATGCTCTTTTTAGCATTTTGAATTGCTTTTCTAATAGCCTCTGGCACCTCTAGGGCTTTAGCCATACCTATACCAACATAACCATTTCCATCCCCTACAACTACTAAAGCGCTAAACCTAAAGTTTCTACCACCTTTTACTACTTTAGCTACACGATTTATATTAACTACTCTTTCTTTTAAGTCTAATTCATTTGGATTAATGAATGAACGTACCATTATTTACCTCCTTTTTTAGAATTTAAGTCCAGCTGATCTTGCACCTTCAGCAAGTTCTTTTATTCTTCCATGATAAATATATCCACTTCTATCGAATACAACATCTTCTATTCCTTTATCTACTGCTTTTTTAGCAATTGATTCTCCGACTAATTTAGCTGCTTCCTTATTACTAGTTGAAGTAAGTTCAAGCGATTTATCTAAAGTAGAAGCTGATGCTAATGTAGATTTTGTAGTATCATCAATAATTTGAGCGTATATATGTTTTCCACTTCTATAAACATTCAGTCTAGGTTTTGCAGAAGTTCCTGCAATTTTTTTTCTTACTCTAGAATGTCTTGCTTTTCTGTTTTCATTTTTATTAATCTTTTTTAGCAATATATTTCACTCCCTTCTACTTACCAGTCTTACCAACTTTACGTCTTATTTGTTCACCTTCGTATTTAACACCTTTACCTTTATAAGGTTCTGGTGGTCTATATCCTCTTATAACAGCAGCGTAGTTACCTACTTGTTGTTTATTTATTCCTTTAACAATTATCTTGTTTGCTGCCGGTACTTCTACTTCAATACCTTGTGGATCTTCTAATTCTAATGGATGAGAATATCCAAGTCCTAGTATTAGTTTTTTCCCTTGTTTTTGAGCTCTATATCCTGTACCTTCTATTTCTAATCTCTTTTCATAACCTTTGGTTACACCTTCTATCATGTTATAGATTAAAGTTCTTGATAAACCATGTAATGATCTATGTCTTTTATTTTCTGTAGGTCTAGCTATAGTTAAAACTCCATCTTCTATTTTTATATCCATTCCTGGAGTTATTTGTTCAGATAATTCGCCTTTAGCACCTTTTACTTTAACAAGGTTTTTATCATCTACAGTTACTTCTACACCACTTGGAATGGAAATTGGGTTTAATCCTATTCTTGACATAAGTGCACCTCCCATTCTTTTATTTTATCAAATTTACCAAACATAGCAAAGAACTTCTCCGCCAACCGAACTGTTTCTAGCGTCTTTATCAGTCATCATACCTTTTGAAGTTGAAATAATAGCAATTCCTAGTCCTCCAAGTACTCTTGGTACATTGTCACTTTTAACCTGTACTCTAAGACCTGGCTTAGAAATTCTTTTTATTCCACTAATAACTTTTTCTTTACTTTGTCCATATTTAAAATCTATTCTTATGATTCCTTGTTTATTATCTTCTATATAGTCGAAACCTTTAATAAAACCCTCATTTAAAAGAATTTGAGCTATTTCTTTTTTAATATTAGAAGCAGGAATATCAACTGAATCGTGTTTCGCATTATTACTATTTCTTATTCTAGTTAACATATCCGCAATTGGGTCTGTCATCATAATTAGTTGCCTCCTTTCATAAACTTATACTACCAGCTTGCTTTTTTTACTCCAGGAATATCGCCTTTATGAGCTAGTTCTCTGAAACATATACGACATACTCCGTATTTTCTTAAATATCCGTGAGGTCTACCACAAATCTTGCATCTATTATACTCTCTTGAGCTAAATTTCGCTTTTCTTTTTTGTTTTGCTATCATAGACTTTTTTGCCACTATATATCCCTCCTTCTTTACTTTTTAAAGGGCATTCCCATTTTCTCTAAGAATACTCTTGCTTCTTCATCAGTTTGGGCTGTTGTTACAACAACTACATCTAAACCTCTTATGGATTCAACTTCATCATATTCTATTTCAGGGAAAATAAGTTGTTCTTTTATACCAAGTGCATAGTTTCCCCTACCATCAAATGCAGTAGAACTAACACCTCTAAAGTCTCTTACTCTTGGTAATGCTATATTCATTAGTTTATCTAAGAAGTTATACATTTTCTCGCCTCTTAAAGTCACTTTTGTTCCAATTTTCATGCCTTCACGTAGTTTAAAGTTTGCAATAGATTTCTTTGCATGAGTCATAAGTGGTCTTTGTCCTGTGATAGTTTCTAGTTCTTTTACCGCAGCTTCAAGTGCTTTCGGGTTATCTTTAGCTTGACCAACACCCATATTTATTACAACCTTTTCTATTTTTGGTACTTCCATTACATTTTTATATTGAAATTTTTCCATTAAAGATTCAATTACTTCGTCATTATACTTTTCTTTCAATCTGGAAGTCATTCTGTACTACCTCCCCTCTTACTATTTATCTAGAACTTCTCCACATTTTTTACATACTCTTTTTTTACTACCATCTTTTAAGATAGTGCTTCCTGTTCTTACACCCTTTTTATCATTCTCGCAATAATACATTACTTTAGATGCATTTATCGGTCCTTCATAATTAACTATTCCACCAGGACTTGTAGGTCCCATATTTTTCTTATGCTTTGTAAGCATGTTCACGCCTTCTACTACTACTTTATTTTCTTTAGGTATGGATTTTAAAACTTTTCCTGTCTTACCTATGTCTTTTCCTGAAATGACAACTACTTTATCGCCATTTTTTACATGCATACTTTACACCTCCTCTTATAGTACTTCCGGTGCTAAAGATATTATCTTCATAAAGTTCCCAATTCTTAATTCCCTAGTTACTGGTCCAAATATACGAGTTCCAGTAGGGCTTTTATCATCTTTGACAATTACTGCTGCATTGTCATCAAATTTAATATAGGATCCATCTTCTCTTCTAACACCATGCTTAGTTCTTACAACTACCGCCTTTACTATTTCACCTTTTTTCACAACTCCACCAGGTGTTGCACTTTTAACCGAACAAACAACCATATCTCCAACTCGAGCATATCTTTTATTTGTTCCTCCAAGTACCCTTATAACTAAAAGTTCTTTCGCACCTGAGTTATCAGCTACTCTCATACGGCTTTCCACTTGGATCATTAGATTACCTCCTTTCAAGCAAAAACTACTATTTTGCTTTTTGTACTATATTTAAAACTCTCCAGTTCTTTTGTTTACTTAATGGTTTTGTTTCCATAATTTTAATAACATCACCTGTTTTACATTCGTTATTTTCATCGTGTGCTTTGAATTTCGTAGTTCTTTTTAATTGTTTATGATATAGTGAGTGAGTTTTAAAGGTTTCAACTGCAACAACTACAGTTTTATCCATTTTATCACTTACAACTATACCTGTTCTAGTCTTACGATTTCCTCTTTCCATTTAAGATTAAACCTCCTTTCCTATACCTAGTTCACGTTCTTTTAATATGGTTTTTACACGCGCGATATCTTTTCTAACGGATTTAATACTTAAAGGGTTATCCAACTGACCTGTAGCCAATTGAAATCTTAAATTGAATAATTCTTCTTTTAACTCTAATAGTCTGCCGTCTAATTCATTTCCAGACATTTGGCGAATTTCTTTAGCTTTCATTAGCTTCACCACCCTTTTCTTGTCCTTCATCACGCATGACAAATTTAGTTTTTATAGATAATTTATGCGCTGCAAGTCTCATTGCTTCTCTTGCTTCCTCTTCAGATATTCCACCCATCTCAAAAAGAATTCTACCTGGCTTAACAACCGCTACCCAATACTCAGGTGCACCTTTACCAGAACCCATACGAGTTTCAGCAGGTTTTTCAGTTACAGGCTTATCTGGGAATATCTTGATCCAGATGTTTCCACCTCTTTTTACATATCTTGTCATAGCTCTTCTTGCTGCCTCTATTTGATTAGAAGTAACCCAAGTTGGCTCTAAAGCTTGTAATCCATACTCACCATAAGTTATGGCATTACCACGATGAGCATTACCTTTCATTCTTCCTCTATGAACTCTACGATATTTTACTCTTTTAGGCATTAACATATTAAAACTCCTCCTTCCTACAGTTTATTTAACTGTTTCTTCCTTTTCTTCTTTCTTAGTAGGAAGAATCTCTCCTTTATATATCCAAACTTTTACTCCTATTTTTCCATAAGTAGTATCTGCTTCGGCAAATCCATAATCTATATCAGCTCTCAATGTTTGTAGTGGTATAGTTCCTTCATCATATCCTTCTGTCCTAGCCATATCTGCTCCGCCAAGTCTTCCTGATACTTGTGTTTTTATTCCTTTAGCTCCAGATCTCATAGTTCTTTGTATAACTTGTTTCATAGCTCTTCTAAAAGAAACTCTTCTTTCAAGTTGTGACGCTATGTTTTCTGCTACTAATTGACCATCAAGTGATGGGTTTTTAACCTCTTCTACATTTATGGAAATAGATCTTCCTGTCATTTTTTCAATATCTTTTCTAAGAGCTTCTACTCCAGATCCACCTCTACCTATTACCATTCCAGGCTTAGATGTATAAACTGAAATTTTAACTTTATTAGCAGCTCTTTCTATTTCAATCTTTGAAATACCAGCTATGAATAATTTCTTTTTCATGTATTTACGAATCTTATCATCTTCTACTAAGAATTCATCAAAGTTTTTCTTGTCCGCGTACCACTTTGAATTCCAATCCTTTATTACACCAACTCTTAAACCATGCGGGTTAACTTTTTGACCCATTAATTACCCCTCCTTTTTTACTCTTTTTCTTTAACTTCTACCCCTACGTGACTACTCCTTTTTAAAATAGGATAAGCCATTCCTTTAGCTTTAGGTCTCCATCTCTTCATATGTGGACCATCGTTCGCGTAAGCAGCAGATACATATAAGTTATCTCTATCTAAATTAAGATTGTTTTCCGCGTTTGCAACTGCTGAATTCAACACTTCTTCAAGAACTCTAGCACCTTTTTTCGGTGTAAATTTTAAAATTGATAGAGCTTCGTCTACTTGTTTGCCTGTTATTTCTCTACATATATAATGTACCTTCAATGGAGAAATTCTAACATATTTGGCTATAGCTTTTGCTTCCACTTTACTTCCCTCCTCGCCTCTATCTATTTAACTACTGATGTTGTTTCACTTTTACTACCGTGACTTCTAAACGTTCTAGTAGGAACAAATTCTCCTAATTTATGACCTACCATATCTTCAGTAATATAAATAGGTACATGCTTTCTACCATCATGAATTGCTATAGTGTGACCTACTAGTTCCGGAAATATAGTGGAACGACGTGACCATGTTTTAACAACTTTTTTCTGATTGCTTTCGTTTAACTCTTCTACTTTTTTTAGAAGATGATCGTCTATAAAAGGTCCCTTTTTTAAAGATCTACCCATGACTATTCCTCCTTTAACGACAAATTTTATTACTTAGTTTTTCTTCTTCTTACGATATATTGATTTGATTTCTTTGATCTTTTTCTAGTTTTAAGTCCTAATGTCTTTTGACCCCATGGTGAAACTGGTGAAGGTCTCCCTATTGGTGTTCTACCTTCTCCACCACCGTGTGGATGGTCTATAGGATTCATAGCACTACCACGTACTGTAGGTCTTATGCCTAGATGCCTAGATTTACCTGCCTTACCTATAGTGATAAGTTCATGGTCTTTATTTCCAACTTGACCTATTGTAGCGCGACACTCTATGCTTATAAGTCTAATTTCTCCTGAAGGAAGTTTTAGTTGTGCGTATTTCCCTTCTTTTGCTGTAAGTTGAGCACTTGAGCCAGCCGATCTTGCTAACTGTCCGCCTTTTTCTGGCTTTAATTCTATATTGTGTATTGTTGTACCTACAGGAATATCTTTCAATTTTAAAGAGTTTCCTGTTTTTATGTCTGCATCCTTGCCTGATTCTATTATATCTCCTACTTTTAATCCTCTCGGAGCTATAATATATCTTTTTTCACCATCTACATAATGTATAAGTGCTATGTTCGCAGTTCTATTCGGATCATATTCTATAGTAGCTACTCTACCTTGTATATCATCTTTATTTCTTTTAAAGTCTATTATTCTATACTTTCTTTTAGCTCCACCACCAATGTGACGAGTAGTGATTACACCCCTTGAGTTTCTTCCGCCTTTTTTATTTAAGTTAACAAGTAGCGATCTTTCAGGTTTAACACTTGTTATATCTTCAAAAGTTGATACTGTCATTTTTCTTAATGCAGGGGAAGTAGGTTTGAATTTTTTAATACTCATTGTTTTACCTCCTTTTTACAAAATTTTATTCCATTCCTTCGAAGAATTCTATAGTTTTAGATCCTTCAGTTAATTTTATTATTGCTTTTTTCCAGTTAGATCTCCTACCTGATGTATAACCTTGTCTCTTAACTTTTCCAAGCATATTTAAAGTGTTAACTTTTTCAACTTTTACATCAAACACACTTTCTACAGCTTGTTTTATTTCACTTTTATTTGATTTTTTATCTACTATAAAAGTATACTTCCTATCTGCCATTTCTTCCATACTTTTTTCAGTTATTATTGGTTTAATAATAATATCGTGTGGAATACGCATTATGCATACACCTCCTCCACTTTTCTAACAGCTTCCTTTGTAATGATAAGTGAATTATATTTTAATAATTCATATACATTCAAATTGCTCACTATTGTAGTTTGAACACCTGGTAAGTTGTTAGCTGATTTTATAACATTAGTTTCTGGGTTTAAAGTTACAATTAGTGCTTTTTTATCAGCAGATAATTTATTTAATATATTTACCATGTCTTTAGTTTTTGGAGAATCTATTTTAAATTCATCAATAACTATAATTTCATTTTCTTCAACTTTTGAAGTAAGAGCAGACTTCATAGCAAGTCTTTTTATTTTCTTAGGTGTTTTGTAACTATAATCTCTTGGCTTTGGTGCAAATACAACACCGCCTCCAGTCCAATGAGGTGCTCTTATACTTCCTTGACGAGCTCTTCCTGTTCCTTTTTGTCTCCAAGGCTTTCTTCCACCGCCTCTTACTTCCGCTCTAGTCTTAGTAGATTGTGTACCTTGTCTTTTGTTAGCAAGTTGATTTTTAACAACTTGATAAGCTGCATGTTGGCTAACCTCTACGCCGAATGTAGCTTCATTTAGTTCTATCTGTTCTACTTGCTCTCCTTGCATATTGTATACATTTACTTTAGGCATTTTACGTCCTCCCTTCAGCCTTATTTTGTTCTTTTAGTAGTTTGTTTTATAGTAACAAACCCTTTTCTAGGTCCTGGAATAGCACCTTTTATTAGGATTAAGTTCTTTTCAGCATCAGTTTTTACAACTTCTAGATTTTGAACAGTAACTCTTTTATTTCCCATTTTCCCAGCCATTCTGTGACCTTTAAATACTCTTCCTGGATAAGCACTCGCACTCATTCCACCTGGAGATCTACGGAATCTAGAACCATGTGTTTCTCTACCTTTGGAAAAACCATGTCTCTTTATAACACCTTGAGTTCCCTTACCTTTAGATGTTCCTATTATATCTATTTTATCTCCCGCTTCAAAGATATCAACTTTTATTTCTTGACCTATTTCAAACTCTTCTGGGTCTTCTACCTTTATTTCATGTAACATTTCTTTAAGCCCTGCTTCCGCTTTTCCAAAATGTCCTTTTAGAGGCTTGTTAGCCTTGTTTTCTTTCATATCAAAGAATCCTACTTGGATAGCATTGTATCCATCCTTTTCTATAGTCTTCTTTTGAACAACTACTAGGGGTCCTGCTTCTACAACTGATACTGGAATAAGTTCTCCACTTTCTCCAAATATTTGAGTCATTCCAATTTTTCTTCCTAGCATATTTTTCATATCTTGCACCTCCTATTATTTTACAGCGGATTACCAATTGGTAATCATATAAAAACTCTTATAACTTTATTTCAATATCTACCCCTGCAGGTAAATTCAATTTCATAAGTGAATCTACAGTTGGTTGGTTTGGGCTAAGAATATCTATAAGTCTTTTATGAGTTCTTTGCTCAAATTGCTCTCTAGCATCTTTATGCTTGTGTACAGACCTAAGTATTGTGATTACCTCTTTTTCTGTCGGTAGTGGCACTGGACCTGATACACTTGAACCTGTTCTTTTTGCTGTTTCTACAATTCTTTGAGCTGATGCATCAAGTAATTCATGATCATAAGCTTTTAATCTAATTCTTATTTTTTGTTTACCATTGTTTGACATTTATTTCCCTCCTTCTATCGCATGCGGATTTTTACATGCGACTTAGAATTGCCGATACACCTATCCGGGTGTTTCTATTTTTTTGAAAAATATCTTGGCAAATCTAGTCGCCCGGTTTTAAACCGAACATACTCAACAAAAATTTCCTGTTTTATCTACAGCTACCTTTTGTCTCATCGCTATGCCTCCAATAAAACACTACTTTAGTTTATAATAAATTTGGACAAATTACAAGTGTTTTTTGGAAATAAATCAATTTATTTTTTATAATATTAAAAAAGGAAGGTTTTTCCTCCCTTTTTTTAATGTATTAACCTAATACCTTAGTTACTACTCCTGAACCTACTGTT
>NZ_JBQDAA010000061.1:0-11867 GCF_052089545.1 Tissierella sp.
CCTTAGTTTCTTCCTTCATTCCAGTCAATATTATTTGAAATAAATCTTTATCTATATCCATATTTTCTTTTTTGCTGTTTTTATCTTCTTTAATATTTTCATAAGATTTTAAGTAGTCTGAAGCACCTATATCCTCGTTCCATAAAACTTTGGATGCTTTTATAGTATCCATCATATCCTGATTTAATGGATCTATAATTGGAAGATCAAGACCTGCAAAAAGTGCTGCTCCTAAAAATGTCTTATTTATTAATTCTCTATTTGCTAGTCCAAATGAAACATTAGATACCCCAAGCGCTGTTTTTACACCTAACTTTTCCTTTACTAGTCTTAATGTATTAAGCGTTTCTTTTACATCCTCTTGCTGGGCTGCAGCTGTTAATGTTAAAGAGTCTATAATTATATCTTCTTTTCCTATACCATATTCTTTAGCCTTAGCTACTATCTTTTTAGCTATCTTGAATCTTTCATTTGCTCCTTTAGGTATCCCATTTTCATCTAAGGTAAGTCCTATAACTAAGGCTCCATATTTCTTCACTATAGGAAGTATAGAGTCTAAAACCTTATCTTCTCCATTTACAGAGTTTACTATTGCCTTACCATTATAAACTCTTAAGGCTGCTTCTATTACATGGGGATCTGTAGAGTCAATTTGAAGAGGTATATCTAGTATGGACTGTATTTCTTTTATAACTTTAACCATAGTCTCTTTTTCATCTATTTCTGGTAGACCTACATTTATATCCAATATATGGGCTCCTGCATCTGCTTGAGCTATGGCCTCTTTTAGAATATAATCTATCTTTCCTTTTACCAGTGCCTGTTTAAAGAGTTCTTTACCGGTTGGATTAATTCTTTCACCTATAACCCTTACTTTGTCTAAATTTACAACTTTTGTAGGTGTACATACTCCATTTATATTTTCAATTATATTTTTATTTAATCGTATATCTTTTATAGAATTAGTTAAAACATTTATATCTTTATCAGTAGTCCCGCAGCATCCTCCTATTATCTTAACACCTTTTTTAATAAAACTGGCTCCATATCTTGCAAACTCATCTGGAGATATATTAAAAACCGTTTCACCATCAACTACACTTGGAAGTCCTGCATTAGCCTGAACCATAATTGGAGTATTGGAAATAAGAAGTAGTTCATCTACCAGGGGTTCTATTTCTTTAGGTCCAAGTGAACAGTTGACACCAAGTGCATCTACTCCAAGTCCTTCCAACACCATTACCATAGACCTAATATTACATCCTGTAAAAGTTCTACCATCTTTTTCATAGCTCATAGTAGCAAATATAGGTAAATTTGAATTTTCTTTTGCTGCAAGCACTGCAGCTTTTACCTCATAGAGATCCGTCATAGTTTCTATTAAAATTAAATCTACCCCATCTTTTACACCTTGAACTACTTGTCTTTTATAAATATCATAAGCATCTTCAAAACTTAAGCTTCCCATAGGTTCCAATAGTTCACCAATGGGCCCTATGTCTAAAGCCACATATATGTCCCGACCATCTATAGCCTTTCTTGCATTTTTTACAGCTCCATGGATTAATTCTTCCACTGTATATGCACTATCTTTTAGCTTCTTTTCATTAACTCCAAAAGTATTAGTAGTTATAATATTTGAGCCAGCTTCTATATATTTTTTATGAATCCCTATTATTTTTTCTGGAGAATTAATATTAAGTGCTTCTGGTAATTCTCCTACCTTGATACCTAAATTCTGAATCATTGTCCCCATAGCACCATCAAATGCCAATATGTCTTCTTGAAGTTTTTCTTTAATGCCCACAATCATTACCTCCCCTTTTAAAATTACAAGAATCATACTTGCGACAATCTATGCATGTTTTTTCTTCCACTCTTTTTTCTTTATCTATTATACCTACTATAGCTGTTACTGATTTTCTAGGTATTAAAATACTAGAAGGAGTTACTGTTAAACCTATAGCCTTTTGTGAGTCTAATGTATTTAAGAAGGAATTTTGAACATCTATAGGTAAATCGCCATATCCTGGGCTATATCTATTTGTTAACTTTTTATTATCCTTTATAAAAGTAGCTTCTATTTTTTCACATATCCTATCACATAAATCCTCAATAAAAGCTGTTGCAGCTGCATCTAATATTAAGGCCTTAGTCATATCAATCTTTTCATAGTATCTTATCCTTGTATCTACATTATTTCCTAAAGTTGCTGCCATTAAAATACAAGTGTTTGAATCTTTTAAGTGTTTTTTTATATTTTTTCCTCTTAGATATAAATCTGTTTTTTCTAGATGTATTTTATTTTCATAAGCTGATATATTAAATATTTTATATATATATCTTTCATCTATTAAAGTTTTTATCTCATCTATAACTTCATCGATAGTCTTTTTCATAAGATTATCCATGCTTTGACCCCTATATCCTAAATATCTTAAAACTTCCTTTTTAATTTTCTTTTCCATAAAAACACTATCCTTTATATCAATATTTCATCCTTATATTAAATATTTCAATAGAAAAACCATATTATTATTTATCTTTTATAATATCATACATAAGTACTATAAAATATTATAAAAGCTCTGATAATCTTATCAGAGCCTCATAAATACTATTTTAATTTGTAATTTTTAATCCATAACTTTTAAAATTTTAAAGTAGCCATATTGTTCCTCAGCAGTATTTTTTACAACTTCTTCTCTCTTTAAACTTTCCCAAACCTTTTCATTTCTTAAAGGGTTTTTCATATTATTTACATTGTAAGTTATGTCTACACCACTAGTATCAATATCTTTTAATCCTTCAACCTCAGCTAAGAAACTATTTAGATCTTTTTCAAACACTTCCATCTCTTCCTCTGATACATTTATTTTACAAAGGTCAGCTAGGTTTTTTACTTCTTTTTTATCTATCATACTTATTCTCCTTTCAATTTCTAATCGAGTTTTAATATGTTCTTTAATCTATCCTCATCTATTATATCAACATCTAGTTCTAAAGCCTTATTATATTTAGAACCAGGGCTTTCTCCTACTATTACAAAGTCTGTGTTTTTACTTACACTACCAGTAACTTTTCCACCCATCTCTTCTATTGCTTCTTTTATATCATTTCTAGATAAACCTTCTATAGCTCCTGTTAAAACTATCTTTTTATCCGTAAATATAGACTCCTTTACTTCTAGGTCTTCATAGTAAGGAGTAACTCCTTCCTCTAAAAGTTTATCTATAGCTTGTAAAATCTTTTCGTCATGGAAAAACTCTAGTATACTTTCAGCTATTATAGGTCCTATATCACCTACTTGGATAAGTTCTTCAAATCTAGCTTCTTTTAATCTATCCAAACTCTTAAATCCATTTGCAAGATCTGTAGCTGTTTTTATTCCTACATTATTTATTCCAAGTGAATATATAAAAGATGCAAGACTTACATCCTTACTAGCCTCTATAGCTTGTAGTAGATTATTTGTTTTCTTTTCCTTAAATCCTTCAAGGTCTATAAGATCATCATATTTTATTTCATAGATCTCTGGCAGATCCCTTATATCTATTTCTTCTAAGAGTTTTTGAGCAGTTTTTTCATTAAATCCAGCTATATCCATAGCATCTCTGCTTGCAAAGTGAACAAGTCTTTTGACAAGCTGTGGCTTACAAGAAAGTGAATTTGGGCAAAATATATGGACTCCATCTTTTACAAGTTCACTTCCACATGCAGGACATTCTTTTGGAAGTTCTATTTCAAAAGTCTCTTCATCTGTTGGTAAAGTTCCAAGTATCTCAGGAATTACATCATTTGATCTTCTTAATAGAATCTTAGAGTTTAACCTAACGCCTTTTCTCTCTATATCATCATAATTGTTAAGAGTAGCACGAGAAACTGTAACTCCACCTATTTCTACTGGTTCTAGAAGAGCTGTTGGTGTAACCTTAGCACTTCTTCCTACATTCCATTCTACCTTTAAAAGTCTTGTACTTGTTTCTTCTGCTTCAAATTTATATGCTATAGCCCATCTTGGAAATCTATTTGTATATCCTAAAACTTCTCTAGTCCTTATATCATTTATCTTTATAACAAGTCCATCAGTTAATACATCAAGATTGTGTCTTTCAGTTTTTATAAGATCTATTTCTTCAATTATTTCTTCTATAGACTTAAAAGATTTTAAATATGGAAATACCGGAAGCTTGTTTTCCCTTAAAAAATCTAACACTTCTAGATGTGTTTCAAAAGTCTTTCCTTCTATATATCCTATATTATAAACATAAGCTGATAGGTTTCTATTAGCTGTAACCCTAGTATCTAGGTTTCTAAGGGCACCTGCAGCAGCATTTCTAGCATTTTTTAAAGGTTCTTCTGCTGTCTCATTATATTCTTCTAAGGTAGATAAGGGCATAAGCCCTTCTCCTTGTATTTCTATAGTGCCTTTAAAGTCAATTCTGAAAGGGATAGACTTTATGGTTTTAAGCTGTTCTAATATTCCTTCTCCTATAGTGCCATTTCCACGAGTAGCCCCTTGTACTAGTTTACCATCACTATATGTTAAGTTTATAGTTAAACCATCAAATTTATATTCCAATATATAGGTGGGCTGAGGAAGAGGATTTTCACTCCTACTATTATAATCTTCTATAAGCCTTCTTACCCTATTATCCCAATCTACTAGTTCACCTTTACTTTGACTCTTATCCAAACTCCAAAGCCTTCCTAGATGGACATGCTTTTCAAACTTATCCAGGATAAAGCCTCCAACTCTCCCCGTTGGTGAATAATTCTTTTTTATACCAGTTTCTTTTTCCAAATCTACTAGTTCATCATAAAATTCATCATATTCTTTATCACTTAATTTAGGATTATCTAATGTATAATAATGATAATTTAAATCATCTATTATTTCTATAAGTTCTTCTATTCTTTTTTCCTTATCCAAATATTTATCCTCCTATTAACTCTATAGGTGCTATAGATAAGAGAAGTCTTTTTAGGCCTTCTTTATCAAATGCAATAGTAAGCTCCTTATCTCCTTCTTTTTCTTTTATCTGTACAACTGTACCCATACCCCATTTTTTATGTTTTACCTTGTCTCCTATATTTACATCTTCATTTCCATCATTTCTTTTTTTCATATTAACAGGATTATGGTTTAAGTTTGGCATGGTAAAGTCTCTAACAAGTACTCGGTCTTGTTTCTTAGGTTTTACATCTACCTTTTTAACTTCTTTTTGCTCTATTGTATCTCCCATCTCTTTTATAAATCTAGAAGGAAGAGCATAGCTTGTATTTCCATATATAGTCCTTCTCTTTGCATTTGTAATAAAGAGCATTTCTTCAGCACGAGTTACAGCTACATAGCAAAGTCTTCTTTCTTCTTCTATATCTTCTTCACTTTCTAAGCTCCTGTGTGTAGGAAACAAGCCCTCTTCCATACCAACTACAAAGACTACCTTAAACTCAAGCCCCTTGGCACTATGAACAGTCATAAGTGTTATAAGATTGTTTTCATCTACAGTTTTATCTACATCTGAAAGAAGTGAAACTGATGCTAAAAAGTCTTCTAAAGTGGCATCTTCATTAGCCATTTCAAAGTTTAAAGCTACAGATACAAACTCCTTAATGTTTTCTATACGAGTTGTAGATTCTATTGTATCTTCTTTTTGTAATTGAGCAATATAACCTGTACTATCTATCAATTCTTCTAAAAAGTCTTTTAAGCCCATTGTTTCCTTTTTAGCCATAAGTATATTCATAGTATCTATAAATGGCCCTACACTGTTTTTAGCCCTTTTATTTAGGCTATCTATATCATCAAGTGAAAGTAGCGCACTATAGATAGATTCTCCATGTTCAGCAGCATATCTTTCTATCTTATCTATTGTTGCAAGTCCTATTCCCCTTCTCGGAGTATTTATTATCCTTTTAACTGATATATTATCATTTGGGTTTTGAACAACCTTTAAATAAGCTATAATATCCTTAACTTCTTTCCTGTCATAGAATCTCAAGCCTCCTACTATCTTGTAAGGAAGTTCTTCCTTCATAAAGCTTTCCTCAAATGTACGAGACTGGGCGTTTGTTCTATAAAGGATTGCTATATCTTTTGGCTTATAGCCTTTATATATAAGTTGATGAATCTTATTTGTAACAAAGCGACCTTCTTCATCAGAATAGTCAAGCTGTTCATAAACTACCTTGGCACCTTCATCCCTATCTGTCCAAAGGTTTTTAACTCTTTTTCTATCATTGTTTCCTATAACCTTATTTGCAACATTTAATATATTTGGAGTAGATCTATAGTTTTGTTCTAGAAGTATTACACTAGCACCTTTAAAGTCTTTTTCAAATCCTAATATATTACTTATATCTGCCCCTCTCCAAGCGTAAATCGAATTATGAACTATAATATTTTCACATGAAAACTGTCTTAATTTAGGAACTGATATATCACTTACAAAGCCATCATACTCTTCTACTATTACTTCTGTAACTATATCTTCAATAATTTCCCCATCAATAAAAGCAGCTACACTCATTGATGGTTTTATATGAGCAGCAGGCATAAAATTAAAAGTTGTCCCCTTTAAAAGTCTAGCTCTTTTATTTATTTCTATATCATCTTCTAGTGATATTATGTCTGTTGAAAGCTTTTGGGCTTCATCATAATCAATTCTTTCAGTCTCTATTCTCCAAGTGTTTCTTTGCCCATCCCTTGTATTGAATCTCTTAGATGCCTTTTCTCTGAGTTCATCACCAGATGTATTTAAATTTATTCTATGAGAATGAAAACCAGCATCATTTCCGACAATTCTACCACCAAAGAAGGTTAAATTTACAATTCTTCTAAAAGTGTTTCCTCTAATAACAGCACCTTGTCTTATGATTGGATATTCTTCAAACACTATAAGATCATCCATAAGTTTTTTTACATTTGTTCGTGTATCTACATTTCGGAAAAGTTTATCAATGTATTCTTGTTTAAATGTCATATTTCTTCCTCTACAGTGAAAGGCCATTGTAGGTATTCCATATTTTGCAGCATATAATGACTCATAATAACAAGCATCTTCTTTTGTATTACAAACTTCTAAAATCCAAGCTTTATCTCCATTTTCCTGATTCATTCTTACTTCTAGCCCATTAGTTGTTTTATCTTTTTCATAAGATCTAACACCTTGTGTTTGTCCAATCCTATACCCTAATTCTTTTTTATACATTAAATATACATAATAAACTCCTGGTTCAGGATTTAGTTTTGAAAAGAGTATATGATTAGGAGTAAGCTTAATACTTTTTCCACCTATAGTTTTTATATTGAAAATTGGTCCCTTATATTTAGTACGTTTAACAAAATCTATAGTACCCCTTGCAACTTTCCCTTGTCCAGCAGCGGAATAAACCTTATCTCCAACTTTTAAGTCTTCAATATTAACTTCTCCACTTGGGGTGTTAACTTTCATTCCATCAACCACGCATTGATCAGAATCCCCTACAACGCATATATTCTCATATTTACCAGATAAGAGTCTTGCAAATTCATACTGGATTTTATTTGTATCTTGATACTCATCTACAAAAACATATTTAAACTTATTTTGATAAAATTCTAATATATCTTTATTTTCTTTAAGCAATAACACAGTTTTTATAATTAAATCATCAAAATCCAAGGCATTATATTTTTTTAATTTTTTTTCATAAAGAGCATATAACTCTCCTATATTTCTCTCTCTAAAATCAGTATAGTTTTCTTTTATGTAACTATCTGGCTCTATGCTTGCATCTTTTAATGAGCTTATCTTTGAAAGTACTGCTGATTCTTTATACATGTCTTTATCTATATTCATTTCTTTTATACACTCTTTCATAAGTGTAATCTGATCGTCTCTATCATATATACTAAAGGATCTGTCGTATCCTAACTTATCTATATCACGTCTTAAAATCCTAACACATATAGAGTGAAATGTTCCCATCCACATCCTATCTACATCTGCATCTATAAGTTCTCTTACCCTGTCTTTCATCTCACTTGCAGCTTTATTTGTAAAAGTTATAGCAAGTATGCTACTTGGAAAGATGTTCTTTTCTTCTATTAGATAGGCTATTTTATGGGTAACTACTCGAGTCTTGCCAGACCCTGCCCCTGCCATAATAAGTAAAGGCCCTTCCGTATGAAGAACTGCCTCTCTTTGTCTATCGTTTAATCCTGCTAAATAATCCATTTTTTCACCATCCATTTATTAATTACCTCTTAATTATATCTTAAGTAGCTATCTTTTTCCATTATAGAAAGGTATATTCTTAAAGTTATTATTTTCTATATAAAAAAACCTCCATATTATGAAGGCTTTTATTTTAATATATGTATCTTTTTCAAGATACTATTTTCATATTTATATCCCTTAATTGATATTGCTTTTTGAAACCAATGCTTTATTAAACTCCAATCCTTTTATTCCTTCATTATCAATCATATTAAGTAAATCCTCAGCCTCAGCATATAAGAGAACTCCATAAGTTTTAACCCCTTGTTTTTTAGCATACTCCAGGGACGACTTATAAAATTCATATTTAACTGATCTATGTTCAAGAGTATCTATTGCATCTTCTCGATCAGTAACATATTCAAGTAAACTTAAATAATGATGTTTGTATGCTTGAGATTCCAATGGAGAACCCTTCTCAAAACCTACTGGATTTACCAACCACTCCATTAGGAAAAATGCTGGATATTTAGCACTAATATATTCTGCATTACCTCTTAGAGCTGTATTGCCTTTACCATTTATCAACTGTATCCCTAATACCTCGTCGATTTTTTTATCAGGGGAATCAGTCCTTATACCAGCCCATTCAAATTCAATATCTGGATACTTCAATTCTAAGTTATATAGTTCTTCCATGGTTAAATCATTTTCGAACATTACTTCCATTGATATATAAGTAACAGGATTTAACTTTTCAAGGTGGTTTATAACATTCTGTTTCTTTTTCTCCATATAAGTTTCATTAATATCTGTAAACCTAATATCTAAAAATATACTACTGTTTATTATAGGGCCTTCTATAAAAGATTCTATCTTCCCACGTTCTATTGTTTGATTGGCATTATAAAGTTCATCAGTAAACACATCTCTATATGAATATATAACGTTATATCCTCCAAATCCCTGCTTGTTGACTAGTGCAGTGCTTGGGCTTAGTCCAGGCATATTTAACTCAAAAATTGCTAATAAATCAAAGCTTATATCATTATATGATTGCCCTACAGTAAATTTACTAGGATTATAATATAATGCATTCAATGATGCTGAGACTATAAAAAGCATCGTAATTATTAAGGAAATTATTATTGCTACAGAGGAAAACATTACTTTTCTCAATCTACTATTAACACTTTTCTTCAGTTTTATAGCTTCTTCATCATGCTCTCCAATCCTAGCTTCGCTAGCCAAATCATCAAACTCTTCCTCTAATACTTCTGATAAATATTCTTCTAAAGCTTCAAACTTTTCTATTTCTTGCTCAATTAATTCTTTTTCCTTATCATTTACTAAGCCTCTCTTATATCGATTGAATAAATCTCTATAATTCATTTTCCCCCTCCATTTCTTTCTTAAGCTTCTTTCTTGCCCTAAATAACATTGTCTTAGCAGCTCCCTCTGTGGTGTTTTTAGACTCACTAATCTCTCTAAGTGAAAAACCACAAAAATAATAAAGAATAAGTATTTCTTTGTATGACTCATTCAGATTTATTATTAAATTATAGAAGTACTTCCTTTTCTCTGATTCAATTATTTTATCTAATGGAGTTTCATTATTAGATAAAGTATTTTCAATAATATTTTCACTGCTATACTCTCTATTGCTCTTTAGAGAATCTAAATATAAATTTTTACATACTCTAAACAACCAATATTTAAAGTAACTCACATCACTAAGAGATAAATATGCCCTAAAAAAAGTATCACTTGTTAAGTCTTGTGCTAAATGATGATTTTTACATAGTGAAAATGCATATAGATATAATTCTCTGTGATATTTAATATAAATTTTCTCCATCTGATCATTTATCACACTGACTAAGACCCCCTTCACTACATAAACGAATTACAAAGATTTAGGTTACACTTTTGCTCGAAAATTTTAAGGATAACTCATAAAATTTTTAATTATATCTCAAGTAAACTCCTTTTTTCAATGAAAAAACTATCTATATGGGTATTTGAAATAGATAGTTTTTAATATATTTTGTTTGATATTTTAAATTCTTATTTATTTTATTAAAAGAGAAATTTCCAAGTACAACTTTTCTTTTTATTTATTCTACAGATACCCTTCTAAAACTTCCATTATCATTACTTTCTCCAGGTAACCTATTATCTCCTATTACAAATATTTCGTCTTTAGCGACTATATAATTTCCTCTACATAAAAGTGACCCAGTAAATAATGTTGAGTTTCCCATGTGATTCAATCAAACTATGGAAATCCAATCTTTTAACATATTAAAACAAATCAATTAAAAAAATAATAGGAGCAAAGATATATGCAAATGGCATTGCTATCTTACTGGTTGACAGAAATCTTATAGTTTTATTACCTTCAGTCCATAGACTAACTCTTTTACTAAAATATGGAAATAGAAGTGTAGCAATTGCAAGGTATATACTAATTAGTATGTATGGAAATCTAAAAGGATTTACCTTGAAATAGTCTTTCATTAAAATATAATAAGCAAAGTAAAAAAATGAGCCTATTAATAAACCCATTATTATATCGAAAGAAGTAATTTTACTATCTTCTTTACCTTTATTTTCCGAATTAATATCTCTAAAATCTTGCTTTAAATCTTTAGACATACTTTACCATCTCCTCATATAAAGGATATCATATTATAAATAATCTGTATATTCTGAGGAGTTAAGCGACGAAGAATACTTGTTTTAGGCCCAGAGATTCCTCATCAAGCTCGGAATGACAGCTTCACTGTTATCTACTGATGTAAGACAAATAAGTTACTTATAGATCAAAGAAACTGATAAAATAAGAAGAGACCTGTGAAAGTCTCTTTTCCTTTCATGGGACTACGTTTTTACCAGTTTCTTGAACCAACCTTAGCTGCGCTTAATTCTACCCATGTTCATTAATCTCTACAATCTTAAACAAAGTTATCATGCACAAAAATAATAAACTTTTTAATATCTAATAAGTTGTTCTGTAAAATATTATGTATTATGATTTTATCTATATTGACATATTCATGTAATAATATATTTCTAAGTCCCACCATGTTTCTATAGACCTTAGTTTCTCTATCAGTTAGATATCTTTCCTTATTCAAAATATCAAAAGCCTCTCCCAGTATTTCTGGATTTCCTATATTATTATCCACGACTATATGAGTAGCTATATCAATCATCATATTTATGGATATAAATAAATTGTATTCTACTACATCTTGAATAATATCATCTTTTAAGAACTCTTCTAAGGAAGTTTCTTTAAATCTTTCCATTTTCTTCAAAGAAGTTGACAGTTGATTTAATCTCTTTTTTATCACATCTATTTTAACCATCCATCTCCACCTCTTTTTTCAATCTTTCTATAGTTTTATTATAAGATAAATCTAAATATCTTTTTATATCATTATATTCAAATAAAACTCTTACCTTGTATTTACTTTCCCTAGCCTTATCATGGGTAAAAAGTAATATATTGTTTTTATATACTTCATATTTTAGTAGTGGTGTTGCATCATTTAATATAACCAAATCAACTTCTCTTTTAGTAACATCTGATAAATCCATTTATATTGCAAGGTAGGTCTTTACATCTATATTTCCTTTTAAATATATTGCAATATC
>NZ_JBQDAA010000062.1:0-11367 GCF_052089545.1 Tissierella sp.
TCTTGTGGATAACACAGATATTTTTAAAAATCACATTCTGCAACTATCTATATATGTATAATATTTGTCTTGTAGTATTTAAGCAGTTACTAAATCTTATAAATTTAAGATAGTGTCATAAAATATATGAAAATATAATAATATATCGGCCCTATAAATAGAGCCGATATATTATTATTAATCTCTTAAAATCGTGACATGTTTTTATAGGAATTAAAATAGTAGTTAAATTTTATATTTTAGTATATAACTGTTAAAATTGTATATATATTGACAAAATATTACATTATAATTATACACTTTCAGGGACTGTTTGACTAGGGGGATTTATTAATATAATATTTTAAACTAGATATTAGATATATTTTCTTTTTTTTATAGACAATATAGGGTATAATGAACTTATAGGAAAAAACCTCTCAAATGAATTTTGCTGAGAGGTTTTGTTTTTATCAAAATTAATATATTAGGAGAAAAAACATGGAAAACAATTTTAAAATTAAAAATATTATAGTGTCAGGATTTGCCTTATTTGCAATATTTTTTGGAGCTGGGAACTTAATATTACCTCCATATTTAGGTCTTCATGCAGGTAAGTCTTGGATATGGGCTTGGATAGGGTTTGCACTTTCAGGACCTGGATTAACAGCTCTTGGAATGATAGCCATGGCTAAAAACCAAGGGGATACAGAAAAGTTTGCAGGAAGAGTAAGTCCTAAATTTAGTATAATATTAGGAGCTTTACTCATATCATTTATAGGCCCTTTGATGTCAGTACCTAGAACTGGTGCAACTACTTTTGAAGTATCAATACTTCCATTTTTCCCAAACTTTAATCCAGTATTATTTGCTATAATATTTTTTGGAATAACTCTTTATTTTGCAATGAACAGATCAAAGACTATAGATATAATAGGAACTTATATGACACCTTTTTTGCTTTTTATACTTTTGATAATTTTCTTAAAAGGAATATTTATGCCTATGGAAATTACCTCTATAGTTGGAAAGAATCAGTTTAGCATAGGCTTTTTAGAAGGATACCAGACGATGGATGCACTAGCACCGATGGTATTAGCAGGTATGATAATTTCTAATTTTAAGGAAAAGGGAATAAAATCAAAAAGTGCTTTAACTAAATATACTATATATACTGAACTTATAGCTGCTATAGGCCTAACTCTTGTATATGGGGGGCTTACGTTTTTAGGTGCTAAGCTATCACCAATACTAGCTGCTGACCTAGGAAGGACAGAGCTACTTAACACTATCGTTCATTATCTTTTAGGTGGGTATGGAAGTATATCTTTAAGCCTTATAGTTGGACTAGCTTGTTTAACAACTTCAATAGGCCTTATAACAGCCACAGGAGATTTTTTCAGTAAGGTTTCTAATAATAAGTTAAAATATAAATATGTAGTCTTACTAGCTGTAATAATAAGCGCCATACTGTCTGTTAAAGGAGTAGAAGGAATAATATCCTTTTCAGTGCCACTTTTAGTTAGCATATATCCAACAGTAATAGTTCTAACACTTTTAAACTTATTTGATAAATTTATAAAGCATGATCTTCTTTATAAAACAACAATATATTTTACATTGGCGATAGGTTTAGTTTCAGGAATAGAGGCTGCAGGATTTCAAGATTTTGCTTTAGTAAAACTATTTTCAAAATTACCCCTTTGGGAAGCAGGCTTTGGATGGATACTTTTTTCACTAACCGGTCTAATAATAGGAGCATTATTTTCTAAATTTAGGGTAAAAGGAAACATTTAAAGATTAGACTTAAGAATATTAAAAGGAAAAGGATGAAAACAGCATGTTAAACACAATATTATTTGATTTAGATGGCACTCTTCTACCGATGGATACTGAAGCTTTTACTAAAAGATATTTTAAGGAACTATCTATTAAACTTAAAGACTTCTTTACACCAGAGGAAATAACTAGTCATCTATGGAATTCTACTAAATATATGGTAGGAAATACAGAAACTCATAAGACTAACGAAGAAGCTTTTTATGAAGACTTCTATAAAAATATAAGACATAAAAGAGAAGTTTTAAATCCTATACTAGAAGAATTTTATAGGGAAGATTTTAATAAGGTTAGGGATGTTAGTAAGCAAAATGCAGACATGATAAAATCAGTAGACCTGCTTAAGGAAAAGGGCTATAGTCTAGTAGTAGCTACAAACCCTTTATTTCCTGAAACTGCTATTTTAAATAGGATAGAGTGGGCAGGAGTTAAAAAAGAAGACTTTGAATTTATCACAAGCTTTGAAAAGATGCATTTTTGCAAGCCAAATCTAGATTTTTATAGGGAAATATTGGAAAATATAGATAAAGATCCTAAGAATTGTCTTATGGTTGGTAACGATATAAAGGAAGATATGATAGCAAAAGAAATAGGTATAGAAACTTATTTAATAAATGATTTTGTAATAGGTTATATAAAAGAAGATAAAAACATAGATCATAAAGGTAACTATGAAGTTTTTTATAGATTTGTTAAGAGTCTACCAAGTCTAAAATAATATTTAAAAGAAACTATAGATTTTAACAGACCATTTGTATATAGTGTCTTAGATGCAAAAACTACCCTAACTATATTTTTAGGAGTTATGGATGATAATAGTAAAAATAAAACAAAAGTATAAATTTCTAAAATTAGAAATTGATCCTTTTATTTTATTTAATTATTCTGCTAATGGTTTAAAAGAGTAACCTTGGTTTTTAAGATATTTTATTATACTTGGAAGAGCCTGTGTTGTAGTTTCCTTTCCATAAGCATCATGCATTAAAACTACAACTTCTTTTTGACCCTTTACAGTTTCTTTTAATCGAGAGATTAATTGATTTACGGGTACATGCTTTCCTTCTGCATCTCCATTTAATGCGTCCCAGTCAACAACTCTATATCCCCTATCTATTGCAGCCTGTTTATATGGTGCTCTATCAGATCCAAAAGATCCACCAGGCATTCTTAGTAGATTTGTTTTAAAGTCATTTCCTAATATATTTTTTAATATATTTTCAGTTTGATTTATTTCACCTAAAAAGTTATTTAAACTAGCATATATATAATCATATTTATGACTATAAGTGTGGTTTCCTATAGAATGTCCATTTGCTTTTATCTTTTTAATTAGTTCTGGACTATCTTCTGCCATATTACCTAATATAAAGAAAGTAGCTTTTATATTATAATCATTTAAGATATTTAATATCTTAGGTGTTACAGTTTTTGAAGGACCATCGTCAAAGGTTAAATATGCAACTTTTCCAGATGGATTTCCACCACCACTATTATTACCTCCACCATTATTAAGAGTTTCTAACATAATCGAGCGAGTGCTAGGTCCATAACTACCATCAGTAGCTAGATTATATCCTAATTTGTTTAATGCACCTTGAACTTCTTTTACAGCTTGTCCTCTTTGTAAATAAAGAAGAGTTGTATTTGGAAGTTTATAATCATTGTCTCCACTATTGTTGTCGTCATCATTATTAAGAACCTTTACTAAAAAACTTCTAGTATTAGGTCCATAACTACCATCATTCCTTAAACTAGAATACTTTTTTTGGAAATCTAAGACAGCACCCCTTGTGCTAGGTCCATAACTGCCATCAGTAGCTAGATTATAGCCTAATTTATTTAATGCACTTTGAACTTCCCTTACAGCTTGTCCTCTTTGTAAATAAAGCAGGGTTGTGTTTGGTAATTCTTGTGCATGTGTAGTGCTACTTAGAACAGTAAATATCAGAAAGAAAGATAGTAGGAATAATGACCACTTAAATTTATTTTTCATGTATATCATCCTTTCTATATTAGAATATATACCCAAATTATAAAATTTTTATCTATAAAAATTGTCTATGATATACTGAAATACATATTGTATAACAAATTAAAATAAAAAATAAAAAATTAAATAATTACATAATATATAAAGCTATTTTATTTTGTTTTAAAGTTTTGTTAATTGTTCTTATTTTAACACTAATCAGTCAAACTTCGGCAATTTAATTTTTCTTTATATATATTTTTACTAACTATTTTAAAACATTCATTATAACAAATTTAATAAATATAATAATTATATTTAAATGGAAAAAAGAATATTTGAAGCAATAAAAATAAAAGATAGATAAAAATGAAAAAGTTGTAAAGTAATATTTTTATAAAAGAAGAATATTATAGTTATAAGCGTTAATTGCAGCATAAAGATGGGACAACCTAAACATAATGATTTTATTTCTGATATAATAAAATTAACATAAAGGAGTGAATTTATTATGATGAAAAAGGGTTATAGTAAAGACTTCAAACAAAACTATAAGGAAGTGAATAAATGGATAAAAATCAAATACTAGATTTATTAAATAAGTTTAAAAATGATGAAATAAGTTCAGATACCGTATTAGAAGATTTAAAAAAATTTCCTTATGGAGAATTAGGATACGCTAAGATTGATCACCATAGGGGTATAAGGACAGGGTATCCTGAAGTAATATATTGTCAAGGAAAATCTTTAGAGCACATCAAAGGTATAGTAAAACATATGGTGGAAGAAAAAAATGTAAACATATTAGGAACTAGGGCTAATCGTGATGTTTACCAGGCAATAAAAGAAATAACATCAGATGTAGAATACAATGAATTAGCTAAAACAGTTATTGTAAAAAAAGAAGAGTATAAAAAAACTAAGAATAATATTTTAGTAGTTACAGGAGGAACTGCAGATATACCTGTAGCTGAAGAAGCTGCTATAACTGCAGAAGTTTTAGGTAATACTGTAGAAAGACTTTATGATGTAGGGGTTGCTGGTCTTCACAGATTACTAGCGAATACTGATATTTTATTTAAAGCAAATGTTATAATAACAGTTGCTGGTATGGAAGGCGCTTTAGCTAGTGTAGTGGGAGGCTTAGTTGATAAACCTGTAATAGCAGTACCAACTAGTATTGGATATGGTGCTAATTTTGGTGGAGTATCAGCACTTCTTTCTATGCTAAACTCATGTGCATCTGGAGTAAGTGTGGTCAACATAGATAATGGATTTGGTGCAGGATATATGGCAAGTATGATAAACCAAATGTCTGATGAAAAGGGAGATAGGAAATAGTATGAATATACTTTATTTAGATTTATTTGCAGGAATAAGTGGAGATATGACTTTAGGGGCCTTTATTGACTTAGGAGTTAAAGAAGAAGTGCTTTTAGATGGATTTAAAAAATTAAATATTGATGGATACCATATAAAAATTGATAAAAAAGAAAAAAATGCAATAATGGGTACAAAGGTGGATATTATTTTAGAAGAAGATCACCAACATAATCATGAATACAGTCATGGAGGTGAGCATGATCATGGAAAGGGTCATAGCCATGAACATCACCATGAACATCACCATGAACATACTCATGAACATGACCACGATCATAATCATAACCAGCATTCATCACATACACACACACATGATAGAAACTTATTTACTATTGAAAAATTGATAGATGAAAGTGAACTAGAAGAAAAGATAAAAGAACTTAGTAAAAAAATATTTAAATATGTAGCCTTGGCAGAATCAAAGATTCATGGAAAACCCTTAGATGAAATTCACTTTCATGAAGTAGGTGCAGTAGATTCTATATTAGATATAGTAGGTACTGCAATTTGCTTAAATGAATTGGAAATAGATAAGATTATTAGCTCGCCATTGCACGTAGGTAGTGGGTTTGTTTATTGCCAACATGGGCTTATACCTGTTCCAGTACCTGCTACACTTGAAATATTAAAGGAAGAAAATATACCTTTTTATAGTAGTGGAATTAAAAGTGAACTAGTAACTCCAACAGGGGCTGCTATAGTAGCAGGGATAGTAGATGAGTTTTCTGATATGCCAAATATGGAAGCTAAAAGTGTAGGCTATGGAGCAGGCACCCATGACTTACAAATACCTAATATGGTAAGAATGGTTTTAGGAGTAAAAAAAAAGTAGATGAAAAGGTAAAGGTTTTACAGACAAACATAGATGATACGACAGGAGAAATTTTGGGATATGTCATGGAAAAATTATTCCAAAACAAAGCTTTAGATGTTTTTTATACACCAATATATATGAAAAAAAACAGACCTGCTGTAAAGTTAGAAGTTTTATGCAATAAAGAAGATGAGGATAAGCTTAAGGAAGTAATATTTAAAGAAACTTCTACTATTGGAATAAGGACATTTGAAGTAGATAGAACAGTTATGGACAGGGAAATAGAAAAGTTAGATACTATCTATGGAAAGATAAGAGTTAAAAAATCAACTTATAATGATATTATAAAATATTCTCCAGAATATGAAGATTGTAAAAAGATTGCAATAGATAAGCAAATGGCTATTAAAAAAGTGTATAATGAAGTTATGAAACTAATCTAAAATAAGACTTTGGTCTCTAACCATAAAGGTAGTATCACTTAATTTTAAGTGGGATCTTTGTGGTTTTTGTTTTAAATTTAAATTATACTTAGTAAGGGGAGAGTGGCTTGAAAAGAAACATTATTAAATTATTTATACTTATATTTACCTTATCCTTATCTATAGGATGTGGAAATGAAGGTCAAAATAAATCTGAAATAAGTGAATCTGAAGATTCAAGTTTAGTTATGGCAATAGGAAGTGAACCAGAAGAAGGATTTGATCCATGTCTTGGTTGGGGAAGATACGGAGATCCCTTATTTCAAAGTACATTAGTAAAAACTGATGAAAACATGGATATAGCAAATGATCTAGCTACTGATTATACAGTAAGTGATGATGGTTTAACTTTAAAGTTTACAATTAGAGACGATGTTTACTATACAGATGGGGAAAAATTAAAAGCAGAAGATATAGTATTTACATTTAAAACAGCAAAATCGAGCGGTTCCATTGTAGATTTAACAAATATGGAGGATATAAAGAAAACAGGAGATTTAGAAATAAAATTTAAACTAAATAAACCTGATTCTTCATTTCTATACACAATTGCAGCTACTGGAATAGTTCCAGAACATTCTTATGATGAAAATTATTCTGAAAATCCAATTGGTAGTGGCCCTTTTGTATTAAAACAGTGGGATAAAGGACAACAAGTTATAATGGTGGCAAACGAAAACTATTATGAAGATATTCCACAGGTGGGAAAGGTTACCATTTTATTTATGGAAGAAGATACTGCATTTGTTGCAGCTAAAGCAGGTGAACTTGATGTAGCTGTGACATCTGCAAATATAGCAGAACAGGAAATAGAAGGAATGGATTTGAAATCTTTAAAAACTATAGATAATAGAGGTCTAACTCTTCCTTATTTAAAAGATGAAGGAGAGTTTGATGAAAATGGAAATAAGATAGGAAATGATGTAACGTCAGATATATCTATAAGACGTGCACTTTCTTATGGGATAGATAGAAAATCTCTAGTAGGTGATGTAATAAATGGGTACGGCAGGCCAGCATTTACTGAATGTGATGATATGCCTTGGGCAAGTGAAGATGCAATAGTAGAATATTCTAAAGAAAAGGCCAAATCTATTTTAGATGAATCTGGTTGGATGGAAAAAGAAGATGGAATAAGAGAAAAGGATGGAATAAAAGCAGAATTTAATCTTTTATATAGTGCAGGAGACTCAACTAGACAAGCATTAGCTTCGGCAGTGGCATCACAAGCCCAAGAACTTGGTATAAAAATAAATGTTGAAGGCACAAGTTGGGATGTAATTGATAAAAGGATGTTTAGTGAAGCAGTTCTCATGGGCTGGGGAGCACAAAGTCCTATGGAAACTTATCTATTGTATCATAGTGACAATATGGGACGTGACTATTATAATCCAGAATATTTTTCAAGCGAAATAGTAGATACTCATATTGATAATGCAATGAGTTCAATAGATAGACAAGAATCTTTTAAGCATTGGAAGAAGGTTCAGTGGGATGGAGAAACAGGAGTAGCAACCATCGGAGAAAGCCCTTGGGTTTGGCTTGTAAATGTAGACCATCTATACTATATAAGAGAAGGATTGGATATTGGGACTCAGAAGATTCATCCCCATGGTCACTCTTGGCCATTGATAGCTAATTTAAGGGATTGGAAATGGAATAAGTAATTGTGAGGTAAAAAATGAAAATATCAATATTAAGAAAGATAATGAGTAATATAGTAAGATTAGCTACACTTTTAATTGCAGTCTCGATTATTTCTTTTATTCTTGTGAGTTTTTCTCCTATAGATCCAGTTCAAAGTTATGTTGGAGCTGGTGTATCAGTTAGTCCTTCACAGAGAGAAAACATTGAGGAGTATTGGAGTGTTGATGAGTCACCAGTAGAAAAGTTTATCTCCTGGAGTTCTTCAATTTTAAAGGGAGACTTTGGAATATCACTGATATATAGAAAACCTGTAATAAATATTATATTTGAGAGATTTAAGCTCTCTCTTTTGCTTATGGGAACGGCTTGGTTACTTTCAAGTATTATAGGATATATTTTGGGAATGATTATGGGTATATTTAGAGGAAGATGGATAGATAAAATACTTAAGACAACATCTATAGTACTAGCTTCAACACCTGGATTTTGGGTGGGATTATTGCTATTGATGGTGTTTTCTATTTGGCTTAAGCTATTTCCAGTTGGTCTAAGTGCCCCAGCAGGAGTATTAGCGGAAGAGGTAACAATACTTCAACGGATTCATCATCTTATATTACCTGCAATTTCTTTAAGCCTTACATCTTTTGCAAATGTTGCACTCCATACTAGGGAAAAGATTATTCACGTATTACAAAGTGATTATGTTTTATTTGCCAAAGCAAGGGGAGAAAGTAAAGGAGAGATAATGGTAAATCATGGTATAAGAAACACCCTTTTACCCCTTATTACATTGCAATTTGCATCTTTTAGTGAACTATTTGGTGGAAGTATATTGGTTGAAAATGTATTTTCATATCCGGGACTTGGACAAATAGCTGTACAAGCTGGTATAAAAAGTGATATTCCTCTTTTACTTGGAGTTACAATATTTAGTGCCTTTTTTGTATTTATAGGTAATTCTATTGCCAATATAAGCTATGAAATAGTTGATCCTAGTACAAAGGAAGGAGTTTAAAATTGAATAGAAGAAAAAAAATGCAAATAATATCTTTTATTACTATCTTTATAATACTAGCTATTGTTATATCCGGAATAATCATGAAGAAAGAAACTACTAATGTAGACTTTTCTTCTAAGAATTTAACTCCGTCACTAAACAATCCATTTGGAACTGATTGGATGGGAAGAGACATGTTTATGAGGGTTCTAGTAGGCCTTTCCACAAGCATAATGATTGGTTTAATAGCATCTCTTGTAAGTAGTCTTATGGCCTTAATAATAGGAGCAATAGCTGGTAGTGCTCCTAAATGGATTGATAATATAATAAATTGGATTATAGATTTATTTATGGGAATACCACATATACTACTTTTAATAATTATTTCATTTGTAGTTGGTAGAGGATTTAAAGGAATACTGATCGGAATTGCTCTAACTCATTGGACTAGCTTAGCAAGACTTATTAGAAGCGAAGTATTACAAATAAAAAATGAATCTTATATAAAGCTTAGTAGAAAACTTGGAAAGAGTAAATTTTATATCTTGAAAAAACATATTATTCCTATTGTATTTCCACAATTTATAGTTGGACTTATACTACTATTTCCCCATGCTATCTTACATGAGGCTTCAGTTACATTTCTAGGTTTTGGTATGCCACCAGAACAGCCAGCAATAGGAATAATACTTTCCGAAAGTATGAAATATTTATCATCTGGAATGTGGTGGCTAGCATTTTTTCCAGGTTTATCATTAGTTCTTATAGTACTGTTATTTGAAAAACTAGGGGATAACTTAAGAAGAATATTAGATCCATATAGTGCCCAGGAATGAGGTTTTGTAAATGAAAAAAGAAAAATCATTACTAAAAATTAATAATATGAGTGTAAGTTTTGATATGTATAAAAAAGCACTAGATAAAAGAAGAACAAAAACAATATCAAATTTATCGATCGATGTCTTTAGGGGCGAGGTTCTTGCCATAGTAGGTTCAAGTGGAAGTGGTAAGAGTCTTCTGGCTCATAGTATTATGGGAATATTGCCGAGCAATGCCCTTGTAGGTGGAGAATTTATCTATAAGGGAGAAAAATTGACAGAAAAGAAATTAAAATCTATAAGGGGAAAAGATATAGTTTTAGTTCCCCAGTCAATATCTTATCTTGATCCCTTGATGAAAGTTGGAAGACAAGTTCGAAGGTCAAGAAAAGATAAAGATTCCAAAAGTAAACAAAGAAGATCTTTTAAAAGATATAATCTATGTGAAAAATCAGAAGAACTTTATCCACATCAATTATCTGGTGGTATGGCAAGAAGAGTCTTAGTTTCAACTGCCGATCAAAGTGATGCAAGTTTAATAATAGCTGACGAACCAACTCCAGGGCTTGATATTGATATTGCTAGAAAAACACTCAAATATTTTAGAGAATTTGCAGACAAAGGAAAGTCAGTAATACTCATAACTCATGATATAGATCTAGCGCTTGATATAGCAGATAGGATTGCAGTTTTATATGCAGGAACTATAGTTGAAATAGCAAAAACTAAAGATTTTAATAAAGGCATAACATTCCTTAGACATCCCTATACTAAAGCCTTATTTGAGGCCCTCCCTCAAAATGGATTTAAAGCTATTAAAGGTTCTCAGCCAAGTAATGAGGAAATAGAAAGAGGATGCTTATTTTATCCAAGGTGCAGTATGCGTACAGATATATGTAAAGAAAATGTCCCTATGCGAGAATTAAGAGAAGGAATGGTAAGGTGCTGTCATGCTGTTTGAAGGAAAAAACTTAAGCTTTACATATAAAGATGGAAATAGTGTTTTAGATAATATGAATCTAACAGTAAAAGATGGAGAGCGTGTTGGGATAGTTGCAAAGAGTGGGTTTGGTAAAAGTACACTTGCTAAAATATTGGCAGGATATTTAAAGGCAAGTAAAGGAGAAGTCTTATTAAATGGTAAAGAAATATCAAATAAAGGGTATAATCCTATCCAGCTTATACATCAACATCCTGAAAAGTCAGTAAATCCTAGATGGAAGATGAAAAAGGTAATAGAAGAAAGTGGTCATATAGATTATGATTTAATAGAGAAAATGGGAATTAAAAGAGAATGGCTTACTAGATATTCAAGGGAACTTTCTGGTGGCGAACTTCAAAGATTTTGTATAGCTAGAGCACTAAACAAAAAGACTAAAGTTTTAATAGCCGATGAAATAACTACCATGTTAGATGTAATAACTCAGGCTCAAATTTGG
>NZ_JBQDAA010000063.1:0-3622 GCF_052089545.1 Tissierella sp.
ATATAATATAGCCAAAGGGTAACACCTTACAGAGTACAAATTGAGCAACAAACACAAAAAACCAAAGGGGGAATTATTTTGAGAAAGTATAGTAAATTAATGGCTGTTCTTTTAGTATTTGCAATGATACTACCAGGAATAGCACAAGCAGCTCCAGTAGCTGGCGAATATGAAGTTTCAAGACTAGCAGGTAGCGACAGAGTAAAAACAGCTATCGCAGTAAGCGAAGAAGCTTACGACAAAGCAGATACGGTGGTGTTAGCAGGATTTAGTGGTGAACCAGACGCATTAACAGGTACACTACTTGCTGACGAAAAAAATGCTCCACTATTACTAACTTACAAAAATAAGTTAGATGCAGATCTTATGACAGAGATCGAAAGATTAGGAGCTAAAAACGTTTATATCTTAGGTGGAGAAGCAGCAGTTCAAGAAAAGGTAGCTGATGCTCTTAAAGCAGAAGATCTTAACGTTAAAAGAATTAAAGGTAGTGACAGAACAGAAACAGCTATAAAAATAGCAGAAGAAGTATTTGGTTCTGAAACTGCAGAAAAAGCATTTGTAGTTGAGTTTAATTCATTAGCTGACGCGTTAGCTATTGGACCAGTTTCAGCTCAAGAAAATGCTCCAATATTAATAACTTATGAAAACACAGTACCACAAGCAACGATAGATGCTGCAGGAACTATGGGAGTAAAAGACGCAACTATAGTTGGTGGAACAGCAGCAGTTAGTGCACAAGGTAAAGAAGCACTAGAAGATGTTATAACAGAAGTTGATAGAGTATCAGGAAAAGACAGAGAAGCAACTGCACTAGCAATAGCAGCTAGATACTTCAATAACCCACAAGCTACAGTAGTAGCAAACGGATACAAGTATGCAGACGCTTTAGTTGGTGGATACTTTGCAGCTATGCACAATGCTCCAATCCTTCTAAGCCAAGGAACTAAGATAAACAATGACTTAGTAGACTATGTACACAATGCAGGAGTTAACACTTATGTACTAGGTGGAACAGGCGCAATAGATACAAATGTATTTGAAGCATTAGCATCAGAAGTACAAGAACCAGAAGAACCAGTAGAAGCAAAAGTAGAATCAGCAAGTGCTATTAATGCTTCTGAGCTAGAAGTTAAATTTAACGTGGCGGTTGATGAAGATACAGCTAAAACTCAATCAAACTATCAATTAAAAGTTAACAATGATGATATGACAAATAACATAACTGATATACAAATATCAGAAGATGGTAAAACTGCAACACTATTATTAGCTGAAGGTGAAGAATTCCAAAACGGAGATAAATACGTTCTTCAAACAAAGGATGCTATAAAATCAGCAGAAGGTAAAAACTTAGAAAAATTTGTTTCGGAAGAAATGACATTTAATGAATCAAAAGCTCCATCACTTAAAAAGGTTGACTATAAGAATGGTAAATTAGAATTTACATTTGATAGACCAGTTGCTAAAGATGTTACACTTATTAAAGTAGATGGTGTTGAAATTACTGAAGAAAATGCAAATACAGAATTAAGCGGAAGAAATACTGAAGCTGGAGATTATAAATACACAGCTACAATTACAGTTGATACAGCTAAAGATGTAGCTAAGAAAAAAGGTATACACGAAGTTGTATTATTTGATGTAGAAGACACAGCATCAGCATATCCTTCAGTAGCTAGCGTGTTAACTGGTAAATATACAATAACAGATGCAGTAACTACACCAGAAGTACTAGGAGTAGAAGAAGTAAATGCAAATAGATTCTTTGTTGAAACAAATACTGAAGTAGAACTATCTGAGGATTCAGTAATTGTTAACAAGGGAACTCATGAATTCCCATCAAACAATAATGAAATAGTTAATGGTAACGGATCAGAATCATTTGCAACACCAGGAACTAAAGATGGTAATACAGGTATATGGGTAGTAGTTTCTGACAAAGAAGAAGGTAACGAAAACCCACTTTACAGAAAAGGTGAAACATCAGTAGACCTAACTGTAACAATAGAGAAATATAAAGCTAATGGCTTATTTGGTAAAAAAGCAACAAGAGAAGTAACTCTACACAAAAACAATACTAAGCCAGTTGTAGATTCAACTGTTCTTAGAGATAAGAAAGACTTAGTTGTTACTTTTGAAAATGATATAAAAATTGAGGGGGCACTTTCAGAAGGAACAGACTTTGTAGTTCGTGATAAAGATGATATAATCATAGAAGGATTTGGAGAAACTTTATTTTCTGGAAAAGAGATTGTATTCAATAATAATGAAGAACTAAAAGATGCACCATATACAATAGAATTTAAAGCAGATAAATTCCAAAATGCAGAAGATGAAACTAATGTAGCAACTTATTTAGTAAATACCCTTAAAAATGATAAGATGTTTGTAACTGTTGGTGAAGAAGTAGAAACTAACTTTAAGTATAAAGAGTTTGACTTAGCAGAAAATCTAGAAATAGGCGAAAACATCTTAGAAATTAACTATCGTACAGAAATGGGAGACTCTGCACGTGAAGTTAAAAACTATAGACTTGATGGAAAAGGACTTCCAAATGGTACAACTGCAGACTTTGTTGGCGGACGTGAAAAAGTAAGAATAGTATTCCCAGAAGAAACATTTGAAATCGGTACTAAGTATAAACTTGGTATAACAACAGATGTTAAAACACAAGCTGGATCTATAATAGTAGGAAGCTTACAAACAAAAGCACCAGCAGAAGCTATATTTACATCTAAAGATAATGTAAAACCAGAACTAGAATCAGCACTATACTATGTAGGTACAGAAGATGTAGATAATAAGACAATGACAAACAAAATAGAAGTAACATTTGATGAAGATATAGATATAAATATAGATTCAAATGCAGCTGATAACTTTAAGGTTGAAATAGCAGGTTCTGAGTTTGAAGTAGAAAGTGTTGAAAAAGTTACAGGTAAAGATAATAAACTTGAGTTAACACTTGAAAACCATGTAAATGTTTCTCAATCAGCTACTATAACTATAGTATTAGCAGATGAAAATGATGAAGACTCAGTTTATGTAAAAGACTTAGCTGTAAACAAAGCTAAAGTAGGTTCATCAGTTAAAGCAAGTAAAACTAAGTTTAATGAAGGTGTAAAAGAAGATATTGATTCTGCCGTAGAAGACTTAGAAAAACTTGCTGTGACTTATGAAAAGGATCTAAAAGCAAGTAATAATGATGAATATACAAAAGTAGCTTTAAATTGGTCACAAGTTAGTATAAAAGATGAATTAGCAAAAGATGAATTAAATTCATTAGATGTTATCTTGTATGATGCTCAAGATAATTTACTAGCAACAAATTCATTATCCGTTGGACAAAATGGAAGATATGAAGACACATTAGCAAAAGCTGATATGACAACTTTCTTTTACCATAGAGCTGAAGTAAGTTCTGACTATTCTTGGACAAAAGGAATATATGAAGATGGTCAATATCCAGATGCAGAAGATGCAGCAGAAAAAGCTACAAGACCGTCAAAGGTAGTTGTTAAGATTGAAACTGTTGAAGGCTATGAAGCTGAAGTAACTGCTAACGAATAATTTTAATATGCCACTATAAATATATAGTAGAAATAATAAAAGATACACG